>DAOVJL010000040.1 GCA_030673275.1 Sulfurimonas sp. | reverse complement strand
TCATTTATAGCAGATTTACGAAAACAGGATAATCATAAATTAGTACCAATAATTATGGTAACAACACAAGAGAAAGAGGATGATAAAAACTCCGCTTATAAAGTTGGAGCCAATCTTTTTGTTACAAAGCCAATTAAACCAGATCGACTTCAAGCGTACGTAGATATTTTACTAAAGAGTTAAAGGGGATAGTATGGATCCGTTATTAGAACAGTTTTTAAGTGAAGCAAGAGAAAACTTAGCATTTATTGATCAAAATATAGAAGAGATAGGTGGAGATGACCCAGAACTTTTAAACTCTGTATTTCGTGCCGCACATACTTTAAAAGGCGGTAGTGGAATTGTTGGTTTTGAAAGTGTAAAAGATATTACTCACTATGCAGAAGATTTGTTGGATATGCTTAGAGGTGGTAAGATTGAGTTTGCTGATGGTATGACGGAGGCATTATATAATGCTTTTGATGAAGTATTGAACCTGGTTGAAGCAGCAGAGGAGAGTGAAGGCATTGTTGAAGCTGATGAAGATACAGTTGCTAAAATAATTGAAGACTTGAATAATCAAATGGGTAAAACTTTAGAAGCCGAAGCTGAGTGGGAAGTTCCTTTTATGCTTCTTGAAGACAGTTCATCTATAATAAATATGCCACTTCATATATTAAGAGGTTTAGATACTCATAAAATCGCTTTTAAAAATGCAGAGCTTAATGAAGAGTATTGTAAAAATGAGAATTTTTATGCAGTTTTATTTGATGTAGATGAATCATGTATGGTTTACGGAAATGATCCAATATATACGCTCTCTCTTTTAGGTGACAAGGTTTTAGGTGTTCATACTTGTATGCTTGATGATAATGCGAAGTCTGTTTTAAGTGGGACAGAAGATGAAGAAGGTTTACTATTAAAAGTACAATTAACAGCCTTTATATACGCGACTTATGAAGAGATAGAAGATTCACTTTTTAACTTTATAGATGAACTTCAACTTTTACCTTTAGATATTACTTCACTGCTTCAAATAGAAGTTGGTGATGCTCATCATCAGCTAGACTCTTTAAAAGAACTAAACTCTATTACAGAAAAATTTGATTTGAACTCAATCATAGAAGAAGTTGAAAAATCTATGGAGTTAGTTGGTAAAGATACGCTTCAGTATGCACAACTTCAAAGATTTTTAGATATTTCAAGTTTGATTGATGAAAGTGATGTTTCTAAACTAAGTAACTTTTTTACTAACCTTTATAAAGGAGAAGTGTTTACACCAAGTTCAGAAGTTCAAAGCCAAGAAGAGCTTAGTCCAGAGCCAGAAACTGAAGTAGAAGTAAATTTAGACATCTCCACTGAATCTAATCAAGGTTCAGAACTTAGTAGACTCGAAGAGTCTAGTTCAGAGTCTATTGAAACAAACGAACATATTGAAGCTACCATTGTCAATATGTTAGAACAGCAGTATAGAGCTTGTGACTATGTTGAGAGTGATGAAGATTTAAATAGAGTTATATATATGATGGATAAAATAAGAAAATTTACTCCTAGTATGCCTAGCTATTTTTCTACAAAAGATGAAATTAAAGCTTTTATTGAAGAAGAACTATCAATCTCTACATCTGCCTCTGAACAAGAAGTTCAAGTTGAAGCTGTTGTTGAAGAAGTACATGTAGATACTTCAAGCGAGACTAAACAGATTGTAGAAGCTGCAAAACCAAAAGTAGCTACAAAAAAAGAAGATTCTAAAAAAGCGGTAGTTGGAAAAACTGTTAAGATAGATCAAGAATCAATTGATTCTCTTATGAATGTTGTTGGAGAGCTTTTAGTTGCTAAAAACTCTTTGCCGTATTTAGCTGATAATGTGGTTAGTATGACTCATGAGGTTATAAAAAGAGAGATTATGGAGAAGTATATCTTTATAAATCGTCTCTCTGAACAATTACAAGATTTGATTATGGGTATGAGAATGCTACCTATCTCATATGTATTTGACAGATATCCTAAGCTTGTTCGAGATATATCTAAAAAACTTGGTAAAAAAGTTAAGCTGGAGATGGATGGCGGTGAGACTAAACTTGATAAAAATATGATTGAGATGTTGGCTGATCCTATGATACATATTATGAGAAACTCACTTGATCATGGCATTGAAATGCCAGATATCAGAGAGCAAAAAGGTAAAAGTGCCAGTGGAAATGTAAATTTAAAAGCCTATGCACAATCTGATAAAATTATTATAGAAATTATAGATGATGGTGCGGGAATAAATGTAGATAGAGTTGCAGGTAAAGTTCTTGAAAAAGGTCTTATGAGTCCTGAGCAGATTGATGCACTGAGTGAAGATGAGATGGCTGAGTTAGTTTTACTCCCAGGTCTTTCAACGGCAGAGGAGATTACGGAATTTAGTGGACGTGGTGTTGGAATGGATGTTGTTAAAAAATCTATTGAAGGTTTTGGCGGAAGTATAAGAATCAAGACTAAAGCAAATAAAGGCACAACAATTACACTCTCTATACCAATGTCTTTAGCTGTTACATCATTACTTCATATTCAAATGAACAATATACATTATGGTATTCCTATGGATAGTGTATCTGAGACTGTAAAACTAGAAAGAGATGAGATAGAGTATCTTCATAATGAGCCATTCGTTTATATTAGAGGTGAGGTTATTCCACTTTTATTTATTAAATCAATGCTTGATGAAGAAGCTATGGCGAACGAGCCATTATCAATTGTAGTATTAAACATAAAAGATAATATGTTAGCTGTGGTTGTTAATAAATTTTTAGGTCAATTAGATGTAGTCCAAAAACCTCTCGTCGGTATTATGGAAGGTCATCCACTCTTTAGTGGTACAGCTCTACTTGGAAATGGCCAGATTATTATGGCTATTGACCCTATTGGTCTTTTGGGAATTTCACAAAAGTTAAAAGAAGATATAGCTGTAGCCTAGTAGTAAGTATGAAAAGGTTTAAAATATGATTGATTTAATAGTTTTTAGTGTTGCAAACAATCGCTATGCAATAAATATTGATAATGTACAAAGAATAATTCAGGCTGTTGAATTGACTGCTATTCCTAATGCTAATGAGTTAATAGATGGGATGATGCCTTATGAAAAAAGTGTTGTAAAAGTTTTAAACTTTCGTAAGCTTATAGGACTTCCTCCGCATGAAGATGAGGATAAAGATATTGAAGACTCTACTCAAAAATTTCTTTTTTATGAAAACGACAATGATAATTTTGCAATTAAAGTTGATTTAATAGATGATATAGCACATATAGAAGAGTCTAATATTATAAAAAATGATGAAGATAATGATACAAGTAAGTTTTTAGAACTTTCAGGTATTTTAGACATAGATGGTGTTTTAATTAATATAATTAAAACAGTAAAATTACCAAGCAAGGAGAAGTAATGGCAATAACATATGATAATAAACGAGTGATATTTGCATCTGTCATATATGAAGATGATGTGTTGTCTTTGAGAGACTTTTTACAAACAAATGCCGGTGATGAAATTAACTTTGATTTCAGCGATTGTGAAGATATTCACTTAGCAGTTTTACAACTTATTATGGCATATAAGAAAAATTATAGTTGTGTTTATGAGTTTGGTGATGAGAATAAACTTTATATTAAAGTGTTAAAAGGATTTGACAGTAGTGAAAACCATTGTAATTAGTAATCGAAAAGGCGGGTCAGCAAAAACTACAACTGCAGTAAATGTCGCATCCGGTTTAGCCAAACATGGATCTGTCTTACTTTTAGACTTTGATACACAAGGTCACGCCTGTATAGGTGTTGGGTGTGAGCCAAGCGAAGATCTTGGAGTTCATTCAATATTTACAGGTCATACACTTAGTGAAACTTTTATACCAACGATTCACGACAATTTAACTCTCTCTCCGGCATTAGCATTTTTTGATGTATACGAGTACTCGGATTTAAGAGGTGTATTAAAAAGTCGGTTTAAAAGAGAAAATATTGCAGATTTTTTTGACTATTGTGTTATTGACACTCCTCCAACATTTGATGCACTTTTAAAAAATTCTTTAGAAGTAGCCGATAGTGTACTTATACCTTTTGTTCCTCATCATTTAGGCGTAGTTGCAGTTGGACAGATGATGAGAGCAGTTTATCAGAATGCTTCACAACTAGGAAGAAGTATAGCTGATGTGTCTATATTGCCGGTTATGTATAATCCACATATCAATGAACATAAAGAGTCTCTGGCTAAAGTTAAGACATCTTTTGGGAAAGATAAAGTACTATCTCCTATAGGGGTTGACATAAAACTTGCAAAACAGTTTGAGTCGGGTTCACCAATAATTTTAGATGAAAAGCGTTCAAAAGGGATGAAAGATTATAAACAGTGTGTAGATGAGTTATTAAAAAGGATTTAGTATGAGCGATGATTTTACAGATGATAAATTAACAATATTAGTTTGTGAATCAGATACTAGAATTTTGAAAAGATTAGAATTATGGATTAAGGCTATGGGAAATGAACCCATAGTATGTGATGATGGAATTATTGCCCTTCAAATTTTTGAAGAAAAAAGACCGGATATTTTACTTGTTTCTCAAAATATTAATAGTATAGGTCCTATGGAGTTTATTGAAAGTATTAAAAACAAAATCCCTTCTCAACTAGTAGTTTTAATGGTTGATGAAGAGATAAATACTTCTATATTTAGAAAATCTATTGATTTGCAAGTTGATAGGTACTTAAATAAACCTCTTGATGCAAATGCTGTATTTTCTATAGTTGAATTGTTATCAAACTATTTACAAATTATAAAAAATCAAAAAAAATTAGGGGAAGGTGTATAAGATGAATATATTAATTGTAGATGACAATGCAAATAATAGAATGATATTAAAGTTGCTGCTTGAAGATTATGAATGCGAGAATAACAAAACTATTTTTAAGATTGAAGAAGCATCTAATGGTTTAAAAGCGGTAGAAATGTGTGAAAACGGTAGTTTTGACATGGTTCTTATGGATATTATGATGCCAGTGATGGATGGGATAGAAGCTACAAAAATAATTAGAGAGACCAACCCTAATATAATGATTATCGCGGTTTCTGCTGTTGATGACAGTGCTAGACAAAAAAAGATTCTTAGCAGCGGTGCAGAAGATTATATTTCTAAGCCTGTAAATGCTGATATATTTGCAAGTAGAATTTCTAATTATATAACTATTATAGAAGCAAGAAAAAATAAAAAAAGTTGTTCACATCAATATATTCCAAGAAATCTTTTTACTTCTGAAATATTTAGCAGACAAACAACTTTTATAATAGATTCTGAAGACTCTTTATTAGAGTTTTGGGAGTTCTTTCTTTTAAATGCTACGGATAAATATGATAATTTAAGTGATGTTGTTCGTACGATTTTTTCTATTGCAGAAAGTCAACTTAAGCTCTCGGTAAATACTGAAATTTACATTGAAGAGTCAGATGAATATCAATACTTTACCCTTGTAAAAATAGATAAATTACCACCAAAAGTACTAGAGCTTACTTTAAAGAAAAATCTTCTTGTATGCCCATACAAGGTAGATAATAAAAAAATTTCATTTGAATTATCTAGGGTTTGCTCTGTGGATGAATCTGAAGATGTAGAAATAAAAAATGTTGAATATGAACAGGAGATTGTTGCCTCAGAAATAACTATACAAGCAGATGATGTTGCTTCTACTTTTGCTTCAAAAGAGTTACAGGTATTTGATTATATTGATGATGATGACTTAGTAGACTTAGAGGAATATGCATCAAAACTGGGCTCATTGATGTTGATAGTCGGTAGTGGAGATGTTACGGTTGAAGAGCTTGAAGAGATGTATACATACTTAGATAAATTAGGTTCAATTCTAGGTACATATAGTGAAATATATCCTATATCAAAAGCACTTACTATGTTGTCTCAAGATTTGGCAGCTCATGCAGATGAGTTTATTCAAAATTCAGAAGCGTTAGGACCTATGTGTAAAGCATTTAGTAATGATTTGTCAACATGGATTTATATGTCATTTCATACCGGTGCTCCAAGTGCAGAATTTATGAATGATACAATCGTAGTAAATTGTGAGACAATTTCTAGTATGCTTAAAATGAATGATGATAGCGCTGATGACTCTGTTGAAGAGTTAGATGATATTTTTGATTTTTAGGAATATTATATGTATAAAGTGAAAGTAGAAAATACATGTAGATGTTTTTTAAAAAGCGGAATGGCTGAATCTATTGAGTTTAATACAAAAGAAGAAGCTAAAAAAGAAGCTGAATATATGATAGGTGTTATGAACTCAACTTTTTGTCAAAAACATGAGTTTTCTTTAAATGAGCAGTTTGGGGATTATACAATTTTTATAAAACCTAGACAAAAGTAACTCTGCCTCTAAAAGAGGCTGGCTTTTCTAAAGAAAGATTTCTATAGCTCTCGCTAAGTCCTCTTTTGTATCTATTCCAAAGCCGGTACTTGCAACTTTTACCATAGCTATCTTTTTTTGATGATAAATTGCACGAAGTTGTTCTAACTTTTCTATATCCTCTATAGGTGCATCATTAAGATTGCAAAACTCTTTTAAACTTTTTTTACTAAACCCATAAATACCAATATGACCGAAGTATTTGGCACCTCCACCTTGGTTGTAAGGTATGCGTGAGCGAGAAAAATATATTGCGTTATCATCGTCATCTAATACAACTTTAACAAGATTTGGATCCTCAGCAGATTCTGCGTTTATAGCATTATAGCAGCTACCCATAATAAAAGGCTCATTTTCACTTTGAAGTGCTTTGAGTTTTTTTATAAGAGATTCTACAACTTCGGGCTCTATAAAAGGCTCATCTGCTTGGACATTAATTATAAGTTCATCATCATCAAGCTTTAAAAGATTGGCGCACTCATTTATACGATCAGTTCCACTTTTATGTGTTGTTGAAGTAAGCATTGCTTCTATACCATTTGCTTTACATGTCTTAATGATTACTTCGTCATCAGCAGCAACTACTACTCTATCAAGATGTGCAACTCTTTTGGCAGTTGCTACAACCATAGGCAGCCCACCAATATCAGCTAATACTTTTTTAGGAAATCTTGTCGATGCTAATCGTGCCGGGATAATTATCATAATCTTTACCTTAATTTTACTTTGTACCCTCAAGGGGCAGCTACTAAAATGAAGGAAACCCTTCATCTTTTTTATCACGATATCGGAAGTAATTCCGCTATCTACGTTAACACTTGGTTTCCTTCGGCAGGAAGCCCATTGCACTAGTGCAATTTTACTGTTATAATTGCGTAATTATATCTAAAAGGTGTTTGATGCTTCTTTATCAGCCAGAATCTGGCTATTGTTACAATAGTGATTCTGTTTTTTTATACGATTTTATAAGCTCGTTTAAACCTCGTGGAAAAGTCTTAGATGTTGGAGCAGGATGCGGGGTTATTGGACTTTTAGTAGCTCGTGACAATCCAAAAGTAGAACTTGAAGCGGTGGAGAAGCAAGATAAATTTGTAGAGTATGCCACAACCAATGCAAGAGTGAATAAAATTGAGTATAAAATACATAAAAAAGATTTTTTAGAGCTTGAAGAAGACGAGAAGTATGACTATATAATCTCTAACCCTCCTTTTTATCACGATGGCGTTACTAAAAGCGAAAATGAGATGTTGTTTAATGCAAGGTATAATATCAACTTACCATTAAAAGAGTTTTTTAAAAAGGTGTCTAGGCTTTTAAAACCAAAGTCACATTTTATATTTTGCTATGACGCATCACAGTTTGGATTGATATGTTCGGAGCTAGATAGAGTTAAGATGAGAGTTGTAGATGTGCAGTTTATACACCCTAAAAAAGATAGAGTAGCCTCTTTAGTTATGGTACATGCCAGAAATGGTTCAAAGTCACTTATGAAAGTTTGGGAACCGTTTATCAGTTTTGAGGGTGAAGAATTTTCACAAAAAGCTAAAGATATTTATGCAAAAGCAAAGACACAAAGTATAAAATGTCAACTGTAGTTAAAAAAGATAGTTATCCATATTCATTTGATTTCTCCGCATGTGCTACATGTCAAGGAAGATGCTGTACCGGCGAGAGTGGTTATATATATGTGACAAAAGCAGAGATTGAAAATATTAGTGAGCTGTTAGGCTTAGATATTAAAAATTTTATGCAACAATATCTTTTTAAAAAAGGTTACAAATACTCTCTAAAAGAGAAAAATTTTGGTGATAGTTACGAGTGTATTTTTTATGATAGAGAAGCAAATGGCTGTACAATATATGATGCACGACCTTTGCAATGTAAGACATTCCCTTTTTGGGATTATTATAAAACAAAAGTTAGTGAGTTAAAATTAGAGTGCC
>DAOVJL010000058.1 GCA_030673275.1 Sulfurimonas sp. | reverse complement strand
TAAGGTATGAATAGCCATTAGGTTACTTAAAAGAAGTTCTATCCTGCTTTTATCTAACTTTTTATATGCAAAATATATCAGCGGAAATATCATTAAACTAAAAATAATTATTGTTGAAATTACTGTTACTATCGTGGCATATATTCCACTCTTAAATCTATTTACGGCGAGAGGCTCTATGTAAGTAATTCCTTCAATATATCCCAATATTTTATTTGATTTATATAGCGGATAAAAAATTTGTAGAAAATACTTATCTTGAGAAAGCTCAAAATAATCATAATTTATCTCCCCGGCTGTAGGGAAATTATGATCTAAATTTTTATCATGATCTAGAAGAAGCTGCATTTTATCCTTGAATTCTTCTTCATCTGAAAAAAAACTGTAAAACTCTCCCTTTTCGTTATCATAAATTTCAATACTGATAAAACCAAGTTCGCTCATAAATGTTTTAACATCATTTTTAAGCATTTCCTGTGAGGATAGTTTTAAATTATTGTTATATTTTTCTAACCCTCTATCTACATTAATTTTAATTTCATTAGCCAAAGAGGTGAAAAAAGCATGTTGTTGATAGAAATAGATTACAACAGAACTCAGTAAACTGATAAACAGTATTGCAAATGTTGCTCTTTTAAAAAATGAACTAACTATATTTTTATCACCAAGTTTCATTAGTCACTCTTAATATAAGGATTTTTTTACTATTAATATTCTATAAAAAATAGCTTAATATCGATTAGTATCAAGCTATTTTTAGGAGTTTATTATCTTTTTAGGTTATTTGTTGTTTGAAGCATTTCATCACTTGTTGTGATTACTTTTGAATTAGAGTCATAAGCTCTTTGACCTGTAATCAAGTCTGTTAACTCAACAACAAGTTCAACATTACTAAGCTCTACAAAACCTTGTCTTAAAACACCAAGTCCATCAGCACCAGGAGTACCCTCAACAGGTTGTCCAGAACTATCTGTCTCAATATATAGATTATCACCCATTGAATGAAGACCAGATGGATTTATAAAGTTTGTAAGTGCTAATTGACCTACTTGAGTCGCTTGTGTTTCTCCAGTCTGAACAACAGTTATTGTTCCATCTGTACCAATGCTAATATTAGTTGCATCAGGTGGAATAACAACTTCAGGAACCAACTTATAACCATCACTATTTACTACTATTCCATCTGCATCAATTTTAAATGCACCATTTCTTGAGTATACTTCTGTTCCATCAGGAAGCTCAAGTTTAAAAAAACCTCTACCTGTTATAGCCATATCAAGTTGATTATCAGTTTGCTTCAAACTACCCTCAGAAAATATCTTATTGATAGCTGTAGGTCTTACACCAAGACCAACTTCTATACCAGTAGGGCTTTTTGTAACATCACTAGTAGATGTACCTGCATACTCCATAACTTTATACATTAAGTCTGCAAATTCTGCACGAGATTTTTTAAATCCTATAGTATTGACATTGGCAATATTATTGGCCGTTGTATCTATCTGCGTCTGCATCCCTAACATTCCTGTTGAGGCAGTATAAAGTGATTGCATCATAATTTAACTCCTTAAGCTTTTCTAGCAATTTTATTTATAGCATCGTTATTCATATCATCCATCTGAACACTCATAGCTTTTTGGTACATTCCAACTAAACGATTTGTCTCTATCATCTGTGTCATCATCTTTACAGCATTTACATTACTTTTTTCCACAAAGCCCTGCATAACTGCCCCTGTTTCCTCTATATCCTCTAGTTGCATCTCTCCGTCATATCTGTAAAGGTTATTACCCTCTTTTTTAAGAAGCGCAATATTGTCAGGCTGTGCTATGAAAAGCTTAGAACCCTGCTCAAGTTTTACACTATTTGGTATATTTGAATACATCTGTCCATTTTTATCAATTTCAATAATACTATCTTCCTGATCTAGTCTTATAGGTTTTTTTGAATCAAAATAGTCACTTGGCAATACTTCATAACCACTCTTAGTTATGAGCTTTCCCTCATCATCTTTTGTAAAAGAGCCATCTCTTGTTAACCGCACACCTTCTGGAGTTTTAACTAAGAAAAAAAGTCCTTCTCTTGAGAGCGCTAGATCTAATGGATTATTACTTTTTTGCATTGCACCAAGAGAATGATCAGTATAAGCATCAACAACCTGAGGAGCCTTAGTAATAGTTCTGTTTAAAAACTGAGCCGCTTCTTTAGTTTGATTCTCATTTGGCAATTCATCTCTAGCTTCTTTATAAAGACGCATAAAATCACCAACAACAAGATTATCTTCTTTAAATCCAATTGTATTTACATTTGCAAGATTATTCGCAATAGTATCAAGGCGATTGAACTGTGTAACCATACCTGCCGCTGAACTATAATATCCACTCTGCATGAATTCCCTTTATACGCATATATTTGAAGAGTAAAAGCAAAGCGTGTTCCAATATTTAAAAAAGCAAATCTTAAGATTCTTTCGGTATAATCCACCTTTGAAAAATCTTAATAATTATAAGGTATATTTTATATGACAGCTAAAGAACTTAATAAAGCTATTGATACATTCTTCACAACTCAAAAACCGAAAGAGTGTTCAACATATGAATCACTAATCGAACTTTTTGAGAAACAACCAACAGCGGCACAAGCAAAAAACATCTTCAAACTTATTGAAAAGAGTAAAACTTGTATCTATACCGCTTCAGAGCATGCAAAACTTCTTAATGATAAAGAAGCAGAAGCGAGAAGAAGTGCACAAAGAAAAATGCTTGAAAACAATGAAACTGATAAATTTGATATCCTAAAAGAGCATGAACTTCTAGAGTGGTCTCGTTCTGATTCACCTGTTCGTATGTATCTTCGTGAAATGGGTCAAATTCCTCTGCTTACAAAAGAAGAAGAGATTGAAATATCTAAAAAAATTGAAGGTGGTGAAAGCATTATTATTGATGCAATCTGTTCTGTGCCATATTTAATTGAGTTTATTTTAGATTATAAAGATCCTTTAATCAATCGCGAAAGAAGAGTAAAAGAGCTTTTTAAAAGCTTTGAAGATGAAAAAGATGAAGATGGTGATGAGGATAATGCTGCTACAGAGGAACTAGTAGAAGAGAAAACTCTTTCTGCTAAGGACAAAACTAGAGTTGAGAAAGTAACTATAAGCTTTAAAGCACTGGAAAAAGCAAAAAAAGACTGGATAAAACTTGCTGATAAAGCACCTGAAACTTTAGATGGTGAACTTACTATTGATATAGTTCAATATTTTTTAGGCGTAACGTTTAAAAAGGGTGTCTTAAAAGAAAAACTACTAGACTTAGGTCCAACTTCTAAGCTAATCAATGAACTTGTTAAAGCTATGGAAACTGCTCTTAAAAGTGATGATGGTTATGATAAAGAACTAAAAAGACTTGAATATAAACTTCCACTATTTAATGCAACTCTAAAAGCTAATCACAAAGTTCTTGTTGAGAAAATTCAAGACCTAAACAAAGAAGATATTGCTAATATGGTTCCAGAAGCAACTATGGTTAGTACATATATGGAAATCAAAAAGCTTGTACAAACTAAAGAAGCATCAAAAAACAGCTTTGATATGGAACCTGAAAAACTAGCAGATATTTTAGAGCAGATTAAGCGTGGTAAAACTATATCTGAAATCTCTAAAACAAAAATGGCAAAATCAAATCTTAGACTTGTTGTATCTATCGCAAAAAGATATACTAATCGCGGTCTGCCTTTCCTTGATCTTATTCAAGAGGGAAATATAGGTCTTATGAAAGCAGTTGATAAATTTGAATACCAAAAAGGGTATAAATTTTCAACTTATGCAACTTGGTGGATTCGTCAAGCAATATCTCGTGCTATTGCAGATCAGGCAAGAACTATTCGTATTCCTATTCATATGATTGAAACTATAAACCGCATTAATAAAATTATGCGTAAACACCTTCAAGAGCATGGTAAAGAGCCGGATGTTGATACAATTGCAACAGAGGTTGGTCTTTCAGTAGAAAAAGTAAAAAATGTTATAAAAATAACAAAAGAGCCAATAAGTCTTGAAGCTCCAATTGGTAGTGAAGATGATGGTCGCTTTGGTGACTTTATTGAAGATAAAACATCACTGTCTCCATCTGATGCAATATTAAAAGATGATTTAAAAGTTCAAATCGAAGGCGTATTAGAGCAATTAAACGAGAGAGAAAAAGCTGTTATAAAACTTCGTTTTGGAATTATGGATGATGAGAGTGATAGAACACTTGAAGAGATTGGTAAAGAGCTTAGTGTAACAAGAGAAAGAGTTCGTCAAATCGAATCAAGCGCTATTAAGAAACTTAAACACCCTAAAGTTGGAAGAAAACTTAAAAACTATATAGAAGAGTAATATAATATGATTCTCGCCAAAGGCGTAGCTTTAGTAACTGAACAAAATCTGGACTTGTTCAGATTCTGTGAGATATAATTGTGACTTTTGAACAACAATGGATAGAGTACGACTACAACCCTTTCGTACTCTTTAGCTCGAAAGGCAAAGTTATATCTCTAAACTCAGAGGCACAGTTTCTGCTGGGTGCAATTACTACAGATGAACTTTTCAATCTTGCTACAACTTATGCTAATTTATCATTTGGTTTTAAAACAACATTTATAGAACTGGAATTTGGACGATATAAATTTTTCGCTTTAACTGTTGGTTATGAGAATGATGATGAGATAGGTATAAAACTATATCAGACACCATCTTTTAAGCTAAACAAGCCTAAACTTGTCGGAGAGCTTATAAATATCTATACTCTTGTTGATTTATGTATATCAACAAACTCTATAAACTCTAAAATAGAGTTTACAAAAGAGTTTGACCCAACTATACCAGAGATAATCATTGACTCAAATAATTTTATAAAGATACTAAACAATATTTATGATTGCTTTTATGAAAATGAAAAAATAAATACTAAAATATTTTATCGAGTTGGTGAGCATATTAAGTTTGAAGAAAAAAAATGTAGTATATTTTCTATTGAGATTAGTGCCGAAAATATAAATAAAGAAAAAAGAAATAAGCTAGAAATTTTTACAGCAAATACAAGTTTTTATGTTGATATCAAAAAAAAGATAACTATAAATATACCTATGATTACTTCTTAGGTAAAGTCATTTTCCTATGAAAAAAGCTCTTTTGAGCTTACAGATCCTACAACTATTCCGACAAGCAAAGATGGCAAATAGATAGCAATATCAAGCAGTTCATTATTTTTGAGCGCAATAAATCCTAAAACTAAAAATATATAAGGAACAAGTCTAAATAGTGAAGCACTCCCCTTAGCACCATGTTTCATACTTTTCATACTAAGAGTTTTTATCTTAGCCTTTTCCTCTTTTACGATAGCTTTTAAATCTAACTCTTCGACAGGCGCATCATTTATAGGTTCATCATCATATAACTCATGCGGATATTCTATGGTGTCAAGTAAATCTCTCTCACCATTAACTACATCAGATGCTATTTGGGTATTAACCATTTTTCTATAAGCGTAAGAAGAACCGAGAATAATAAAAAGACTGCTTAGAAATGCAATTTGCAAATTTATATAAAAACTAAATGATATAAAATAAGTCAGCAATATAATCAACTCACTTGTAATTATAAGCTTAATAGACTTCATACGTTCTGCCTCAAAGAGGCTAGCTTCAGTGACCATAGCGGTCCAAGCGAAGCAAAAAGGGCTTTCTCACAGAGAGTGCAAGCACAAGTTCCTTTTGCGTTTTCACTAGTAATTCTTTTCACCATAGTCCTCATCATCGTCTTCATCTTCAAGCTGCTTTTTAATAGCATAACGAGGCTCTTTTGCTAATTCTTCATATGCTTGATACTGTTTTGAATATGCTTTATATACATTCATAATTGCAGCAGCTATACCAATTGCTACACCAACCCAGAATAACCAAGCAATTCCAGTCATACTACGAAGCAGGTAACCTATACCAACTCCCATAACAACTGCCACAACCATAGATATTCCTAAAGAGAGACTGTCAGCAGCCTCAATTATAGGTTTTATTCTAGGAGCTTTTTGCTCTTCTTGTCCCTCGTGCACCGGAGTATTCTCTCCGGCTTCACCATTAACCTTATTAGGCACTTACCATAGCCTTAAACACTCTTGCACTAGCTTTAATTGTATCTTCTATCATCTCATCAGTAATTGCAGTTGATATGAAGCCTGTCTCATAAAGAGAACATGCAAAATAAAAACCTTCATTTAGCATACCAGAATGAAATTTTGCAAAAAGCTCCCCATCACAAGAACATGCATCAGCAAAGTTTTTAACCGCTTTATCACTTAAAAAGAAGCCGAACATACTTCCTCTTGTATCTATTTGCATAGCAATACCGTTATCTTTTGCAGCGGTACGCATTCCTTCTACCAGTCTAGTAGCTCTTGCATTTAAAACATTCATCACAGAAGCATTTTTCTTTAGTTTTGTAAGTGCTGCTAATCCTGCTGCCATTGCAACCGGATTTCCACTAAGAGTTCCAGCTTGATATACCGGACCTTCAGGTGAAAGTTTTGCCATTATCTCACGACGACCACCAAAAGCACCAACCGGCATACCACCACCGATAACTTTACCAAGAGTTACGATATCAGGCGTAACACCGGTAATAGATTCAGCACCGTTTAGAGTTGCTCTAAAACCGCTCATAACTTCATCAAAAATAAGAAGTGTTCCGTTTTCATCACAAATCTTACGTAATTCTAATAAAAACTCTTTATCAGCCGGTATAAAGCCCATATTCCCGGCAATTGGTTCAATGATTACACAAGCGATATCGCTTGAATCTGCAAAACATTTTTTCAGACTCTCAATATCATTATAAGTAGCTAATAGAGTATGTTTTGTAAAATCAGCTGGAACACCCGGTGAAGATGGATTACCAAAAGTTACTGCGCCGCTTCCCGCCTCAACTAAAAGTGAATCACTATGTCCATGATAACAACCTGTAAACTTAACGATATCATCAC
>DAOVJL010000249.1 GCA_030673275.1 Sulfurimonas sp. | reverse complement strand
TAAAGAATAGCATAATGCTCAGAAACTTTTTAAAAATTAAGATTGTTTTAGTTTTTTTGAAGACCTAACTGTAGTTAAGTCAAAAAGAAAAGTAGAACAAGGTTATTTAAAAAAATAGTTTCCCTATGGGCCTAAAAAGAGATATACTCTTACTTCGTTGAAACCACTTGAAGCTACTGGTAGCTCCATCACAGTTTCGCCTTGTAATTGAATATCTCTTTTTAAGCTGAGAACATGCTATTCTTTAGAGGTTTCTACATTTTTATGTTATTATTCAAGTATGAAATATATCTCTTTGTTAATCTTTATAATGCTCACTGCTCTTAACGCTTCAGAGATAAAAATAGCAGTCGCTGCAAATGTCAGCTATGCAATAGATGATTTAGTAAAAGAGTTCAATAAAACTTATCCGGATACAGAAGTAAAAGTCACACTTGGAAGCAGTGGAAAACTTACAGCTCAAATATTCCACGGAGCGCCATACGAGCTCTTTATGTCTGCAAATATGAAATATCCAAACAAGCTTTATGAAAACAAGATGGCAATCACTAGACCTGTTGTTTATGCACAAGGTTCACTGGCTATGCTAAGCAGTAAAAATATAGATTTTTCAAAAGGAATAAACTTTTTAAAAGATAGAAAAATAAAGAGAATAGCCGTTGCAAATCCAAAAACTGCACCTTATGGCAAAGCAGCATTTGAAGCTTTTGAAAATGCTAAAATACTTAAAGATATAAAAAAGAAATTTGTTTACGGGGAGTCGATTTCACAAACTGTTTCTTACACTCTTACAGCTACCGATATCGGGATTATTGCCAAGTCATCGCTATATAGTCCAAAAATGGCTAAATTTAAAGAAAATGTTAACTGGATGGAAATAGATTCAAAACTGTATACTCCGATAAACCAAGGTATAGTAATGCTAAAAAACTCAAAAGAAGCCAAAGCTTTTTATAATTTTATACTACTAAGCAAAGAAGCAAAGCAAATCTTTGAAAAGTATGGATATTCAATCCTATGAACACTATTGTAGCAGAAGTTAAAGAGATAAAAAATGTTGATAATCTTAATATAGTAAAGTTTTATTTTGCCGGAACTACTCTGAGCATGATGAGTTTAGAATTGAATGAAAATATTAAAGTTGGAGCAAAAGTAAAACTAATCACTAAACCGACACATATAGCAATCGCAAAAAAATTTAATGGGGAAGTATCTTACTCAAATCAACTAGATGCCGAGATTATACATGTAGAAAATGGAGAACTTTTAAGCAGTATCAAAATACGAATTTGGGAAACTACTTTAGAGTCTATTATCACTAAAGCTTCAAGCGAGCGGATGAATCTACAGGTAGGCGATGAAGTTACTGCTTTTATAAAGGCAAATGAGTTGTCAATCGTGGAGGTTTTAGATGATTGAAATACTCCAAAATTTGAACTTTACACCATTTTTACTCTCTTTTAAACTAGCAGGATTGACTACCATTATACTGTTTGTTTTATGTCTGCCTCTTGCTTGGTACCTCTCACAGACTCACTCAAAAGTAAAACCATTTCTTGAGGCAATCACAGCTCTGCCAATAGTATTACCACCATCAGTACTTGGTTTTTATATACTTTATGCACTCTCATATAACTCTCCTATCGGAGCATTTTTTAAAGAGTCTTTAGGAGTTGATCTGGTCTTTAACTTTAGCGGACTTGTGATTGCAAGCTGCTTTTACTCTCTTCCTTTTATGGTTCAGCCATTGCAGAGCGGTTTCGAATCTTTAAATAAAAGTATGCTTGAAGCCTCATACATAAGTGGCAAAGGTAAACTTACAACAATTATGAGAGTAGCATTGCCAAATATAAAACCGGCTCTTATAACTGCAATAATCGTAACATTTGCACATACAGTCGGAGAGTTTGGAGTAGTTCTGATGGTTGGCGGAAGCATCCCTGGTGAGACAAAAGTCGCTTCAGTTGCAATCTATGAGATGGTTGAGATTATGGACTACTCGTCTGCTCATATCTACAGTGCGATTATGATTATTATGAGCTTTTTAGTTCTTCTTGGGGTTTATACTTTTAACCGTAAACAAAAATTTTCCGGGTTTATAAAATAATGATTAATATTAATATAAATAAAAAACTTCACGGCGTTCAAGAGGATATACAGTTAGATGTTATTTTGGAAATTGACAAAGGTGATTTCGTAGTACTATCAGGAAAAAGCGGAAGCGGAAAAACTACACTTTTACGCATATTGGCAGGTCTGGAGACTAGTAACGGAATCATACATGTAGACAATGAGATTTGGCAAGACGTGCACAAATGCAAGCCTATTCAAAAAAGAGAAATCGGTTTTGTTTTTCAAGACTATGCTCTATTTGACAATATGAGTGTTTTGCAAAATCTTCTTTATGTAAAAAAAGAGTTAAAACTGGCGGAACATCTTTTAGACATAACTGAACTCAGTGAGCTTAAAAATAGATCTCCGAAAACTCTAAGTGGCGGACAGAAGCAGAGAGTCGCACTTTGTCGTGCTATGATGAAGCGACCAAAAGTTCTGCTTTTAGATGAACCTCTGTCAGCACTAGACCCAAAAAT
>DAOVJL010000110.1 GCA_030673275.1 Sulfurimonas sp. | reverse complement strand
CCCGATGTATCTCAAGAGAAGATTCATGAAGATGTAATCAATGAAGTAATAAAACAAGTTATTCCGGCGGATATGATGAGTGAAGATACAATATTTCATATCAATCCAACTGGAAAATTTGTAATTGGCGGTCCTCAAGGTGATGCAGGCTTAACAGGCAGAAAAATTATTGTTGATACTTATGGTGGTTCATGCCCTCATGGTGGTGGTGCATTTTCAGGAAAAGACCCGACTAAAGTTGACAGAAGTGCAGCATATGCAGCTCGTCATGTTGCTAAAAACTTAGTAGCATCTGGAGCTTGTGACAAGGCAACTATCCAAGTCTCATATGCAATAGGTGTAGTTCAGCCAACTTCTATATTGGTAGATACTCATGGAACGGGCAGAGTAGATGAAGAAAGAATAGAGAAGTGTGTGAAAGAACTTTTTGATTTATCTCCCAAGGGAATTATTGATTCTCTTGACTTACTCCGTCCAATATATAGAAAAACCGCTGCGTATGGTCACTTTGGAAGAGAAGAAGATGGCTTTACCTGGGAGTTGACAAATAGAGCTGATGATATTAAAAATTATTTAGCTCTTTAATTATAATAAAAGTGTAACAAATTTATATTTTTATGCACTTACAGAAGATATTTTAGCTATCTTTAAAAATCTTCTGTTAAACTTACTTTCGAAAATAAAATAACTAGGAGAACCCTATGGCAGTAATTATTAATGATACATGTATTAACTGTGGTGCATGTATTGATGAGTGTCCAGTAGAAGCGATTGTAGATGAGGATGATAATCCACAAGATGAAGAGATTTATTATGTGTATGCTGATAAATGTGTAGAGTGCGTTAGTCATCATGACGAACCTGCATGTGCTACAGCATGTCCTACTGAGGGATGTATTACTTGGGATGCTATTGGTGAGAGTCCATCGCATCGTGAAGATATTACAGACGAACAACGTTCAAATAAAGAGCCTGTTGTAGAGTAGTCTTTTTTTAAGTTATGAGGTGCTAAGCACTTTATAACTTCCCCATTTCATATTTTAAACCCACAAATTTTTCAATTTAACTTAAAACACATTCTTTTTTAGATATAATTCCACCTAATTTTTATACATTTACAGGAGATTTAATGGAACGTACACTATCAATTATAAAACCAGATGCCGTAGCTAAAGGTGTTATCGGTAAAATTTTAGATCGTTTTGAGAGCAATGGTCTTAAAATAGCAGCAACAAGAAAGATTCAACTTTCACGCGGGGATGCAGAAGCTTTTTATGCAGTTCATGCTGAGAGACCTTTTTTCGGTGATTTAGTTGATTTTATGATTAGCGGTCCAGTAGTTGTTACAGTTTTAGAAGGTGAAAATGCAATGGCAAAAAACCGTGATTTAATGGGCGCTACTAACCCTAAAGAAGCTGAAGCTGGTACAATTCGTGCAGATTTCGCTGAAAATATAGATGCTAATGCAGTTCACGGAAGTGATTCTGTTGAGAATGCAGCTGTTGAGATTGCATTCTTTTTCTCAGAAAGAGAAATTTCTTAAGCTATGAAGCAAAACGCTAATAAATCTGCCTCTTTAGAGGCTAGCTTTAGTGCCCGAGCGGCTAGCGATCATAAAGTGGACTTGTTCGCTTTATGAAAATAACATTAAGAAAGGTTGGCAAAACACCACTAGATTTTGAAGTAAAATCTGGTGAAATGACTTTTAAAGGTTATTTACAGTATGATGCCAACAAATTAATTTTGCTAAAGGCAAAGTTAAGTGGGAAAATTAGTACAGACTGTGATGTCTGTGCTCAAGAGTTCAAACTGAATGTAGATGAAGATATAGAATTTTTTATCTCAGATGGTATTTATGAAAAACATGAAGATGCTTTGTTAGATGTTGTGGAATCATTTGATTCTACAGTGGATTTAGAAGAGCTTATGAATTCAGAAATTGAACTTATTAAAAGCGACTACAATAGTTGCGAAAATTGTAAAGACATATAGTTTTTATAAACAAATCTAAACAAAGGAATATAATATGGCAGTACCTAAAAGAAGAGTCTCTCACTCTCGTTCAGCGAAAAGAAGAACTCACTATAAAATCTCATTAGCTCGTCCAGTTAAAGATAAGGATGGAACTTACAAACTTCCACACCATATCAACCCAACTACTGGTGAGTACAAGTAGTAAATGGTAAAAATCGCTATTGACGCAATGGGCGGGGACTTTGGTCCTGAGCCAATTGTTAAAGGTTGTATTCTAGCGCTAAAGAAAAAAAAATTCATACCTATTCTCGTAGGAAAAAAATCAGAAATTTTACCCCTGTTACCAAAACGTTATAGAGATAAGATTTCTATAGTTGAAGCTAATGATGTTATTCACATGAATGATGCCGCAACTGACGCAGTAAAACGAAAAGAGAGCAGCATCTATAAAGCTGTTGACTTAGTAAAAAGTGGCGAAGCCGATGGTGTAGTATCAGCAGGGCATAGTGGAGCAACTATGACTCTGGCTACTCTTAGATTAGGACGCCTTAAAGGTGTTTCTCGTCCTGCGCTTGTAGCGCTTATGCCTACAAAAAATACTAAAAAATCAATTGTTTTAGATGTTGGTGCCAATGTTGACTCAAAACCTGAACACTTAGCAGAATTTGCAGTTATGGGTGGATGTTATGCTGAGGATATGTTTGGTATTAAGATGCCATCTATTGGTCTTTTAGCAAATGGCGAAGAGAGCTCTAAAGGCAATGAAGTAACAAAAGCAGCATATAAAATACTTGATGGCTATAAAGGCTTCAAAGGTAATGTTGAAGGTAGCGATATTTTCAATGGTTCTTGTGATGTAATTACTTGTGACGGTTTTGTCGGAAACTTAGTACTAAAAGCATCAGAAGGTGTAGCTTCTACTATCAGCGGTTTGATTAAAGACTATATTAGAAAATCTCCAGTTGCTATTACCGGAGCACTTTTAATGAGAAAAGTATTTAGACTTCTTAAAAAACAGATGGATTATGACGAGATAGGCGGTGCTCCACTAATCGGTATTAAGGGTTGTGCAATAGTAGGTCACGGTAAAAGTACTCCAAAAGCAATACAAAATGCTATCTATCAAGCTATAAACTATGTTGATACTGGTGTAAACGAACATATAGTTGAAAGACTTGAAGCGCTTAAAACTAAGGAAAATTAATGGCATATGCTGCATTTCGCTCTATTGGTGCTTACGTTCCTAGTAAAATATTGTCAAATGAAGATCTCTCAAAAATGGTTGATACTTCAGATGAGTGGATTACTAAGAGAACAGGCATAAAAGAGCGTCATATTGCAGCCAAAAATGAGTTCACTAGTGATATGGGTGTTAATGCTGCTGAATTAGCGATTGAGAGAAGCGGTATAGACAAGAGTGATATAGATATGGTTGTTTGTGCAACAATCTCTCCTGATTATTTTTGTATGCCATCTACTGCTACTATTATTTCAACTAAACTTGGACTTGGCAATGTGACAGCTTTCGATATTTCTGCCGCATGTACAGGTTTTGTTTATATCCTTTCAATTGCAAAAGCATTCATCGAATCTGGAATGAAAAAAAATGTTCTGATAATCGGTGCTGAGAAATTATCAGCAATTACTGACTACACAGACAGAGGTACATGTATCCTTTTTGGTGATGGTGCAGGTGCTGCTGTAATCTCTGCAACAGAGAATAAAGATGAAGCTATTATAGATATTCATACTGGTGCTGATGGTGAGTATGCAGACCTACTAATGACACCAAATGGTGGAAGCGGTTCTGCACATGATTCATTAGACCAAGAGGCAAATAGCTGTTTTATGCAGATGAAGGGTAATGAAACTTTTAAAGTAGCTGTTCGCACACTTACAAAAGATGTTGTTGAGATTTTAAAAGATAACAATATTGAGAGTTCTGCTGTTAAACATTTTGTTCCCCATCAAGCTAACTATAGAATTATAAAAGCTGTTGGTGATGCTCTTAAACTACAACCTGAACAAGTTGTACTTACAGTTGCAAAATATGGAAATACTTCAGGTGCTTCTATTCCTATGGCTATAAATGATAT
This sequence comes from Sulfurimonas sp., assembly GCA_030673275.1. Lineage (GTDB taxonomy): Bacteria > Campylobacterota > Campylobacteria > Campylobacterales > Sulfurimonadaceae > Sulfurimonas. The sequence goes on along the minus strand of DAOVJL010000110.1, from coordinate 1,163 downwards.
ATATGAGCAGGGAACTCTTAAATCTGGAGAGTTAATGCTGTTAGACGCATTTGGTGGGGGATTGACTTGGGGTTCAGCCTTAGTCCCATTTTCACCTCTTAAATAGTCAAAAATAATTCTTTTGCTCGATTTCGGCGTTAAAATTTAATTTTCTATCGTCATTTACTGAAAGTAAACTCCTCAATAAAAATCAAACTCTGCCTTGAACTAGAACAAAATAGAGAATTTTAAAGTATCAATCATTATATATTCTAAATAACTCAAATGAAATGAATGATTTTACAACTGAAGGGTCAAAATAAGAAATATTTTTGGGTACCACAGTGAAGCCTAAGTGAATAAATCTGAGTTATGGGAGAAAAGTATCTTCTACTTTTTATAAATTTTCTAAGGCTTTTTTAACTTTTTTGTGAAATTCTTTCTCATCTGGAAGATTTAGCTTAGCTTCTCTTAGTTTTTCTCCCCACATTGGGTTTGGAAAGTAGCTGTCATCCTCATATCTAGCCATTACATGTATATGTACACGTGGAAGCATATTTGCAAATGATGCCATATTTATTTTTTTAGGTTTATAGTAGTTTTTCATCTCTTTTTCTATAATGTCATAAACATTCCAAAGTCTAGTTCTCACGTTTTTTGGAACATCCCCGAGCTCCTTGTATGGCTCTTTTGTAAAGATTTTGCGCCAAGGTATTTCACTCACTTCTGTCTCAATATATATATCTTTATCATCATAAATTATCATTATTTTTTCCTTGTTTATATTTGTAGCAATAAGTGTTCTTCTTTACAAATCTATAATATTTTGTTATAATGATAACCTTGATAAATATTAGAAAAAGCCAACCTTGTTGCGAAGCAAGTACGGAAAGTCATGGGTCTCTCGCAGATCGCCAGGCTGCCTATATTTTTATACCGCATTTTTCTTTATCTATCAAAATTTTTGAAGCAAGTATAAACAGTGGTGGCATTGTTTTGTACATGTATGTTATGTATTCTTTTATGTTCTTATATTTATACTTGTTTGGTATGGAGGAAGATCATGAAAACTATAGTCTTTTCGATTATGGCATTTTTTATGTTGAGCACTTTGGATGCTCGTGCTAATTCACTCGATGAAGATGCTTTTAGCGTAAGCTACGTCAATCATAAGGTGGATATGG
>DAOVJL010000167.1 GCA_030673275.1 Sulfurimonas sp. | reverse complement strand
ATCTACATCACCATCATATATCTCTTGACATGTAGCTTCATAACATATGGCATTTCTGAATTTTACACCCTTAATGATAAAATCAGTTGGCATGGCTGCCGTTTTAAAATCAGAAGTACCGGCAAAAAACATATCATTTATAAATTCCCTAGCAAAGCTCGGAAGTGGTATATACTCTCCAAAAGGAACTAAGACAAGTTTCTTTGCCACTTCATAACTGCCGTTATTAAACATGTATGTAACATTATAGTGAATACGATTTTCATTAAGTAGTGAGCCTGCTACTATTGAAATATCATGAGATAGCTTTAGTAGTTGCTCTATAAGTTTAGGAGTCTTGTTCATATAAAGTGGAAAAACTGACTCTGGTAAAACAACGATATCATAGCCCTCGTCAATAGCTTTTTGTATCTCTTTATATGCCAATTTTATCGTTGGTTTTAGACTCTCTCTCTTCCACTTTACATCTTGTTTTATATCTGTAGATACTAATTTTATTTTTAGTGGGGCATCTTTTTGTACCTTAGTGTAAATGTTGAGTGCTTGTCCTCCTTGGTTGAGGGCTAAAATTAGTAGTAAAAGTGGTGTATATTTATATCTGTTTTGTATGTAGCCCGGAAGAGATAAGGCTACTAAAACAGTGGCTAGTTGATACTTTAAAATGCCTATATAACTATCTACAAAAAGAAGCTCGATTTGAAGCCAGTTCCAGTCCATAGGCTCAAAAAAACTAAGGCCAAATATCAATAATGCTCTAATCGCTACGCTATTTGTTAGTGCTAAAACACCGAAAAACAGCATGTAAATAATACCAAATATAAAAGTGATGACAGGCGTTAAATAGCCTACGCCATTGTACTCAAAACTGTACCCAATCCAGTAAAACCATAAAAGACCTATAAAAAAACCGGCAATTAAAACAGCTCTTTTAGATATATATAGAAGTAGTCCTAAAGAGAGAAGAGCACATATTGTATTTATTAGTTTTACAGTGATACCAAAATGCTCTAAATATATAAAAGTACTAAAGAGCAGGGCTGTAATAATTCCACTTACTAAGTCGAGTTTAAGTGGGTTCTGTAATTTTTGAAATCTATTTATTTTTTTTAGCATATGAGATTATACACATATTCAGTCTTTTATTAATATTATTTTTGTATAATCGCCACAATTTATTCAAAGGAAACCCCAACTCATGGAAATCATAACTCAATTATTACCGTTCGTATTTTTAATCGCAATCATGTATTTTGTAATTATTCGCCCACAACAAAAAGAGGCAAAAAGCAGAAAAGAGATGATAGACGCTCTCACAAAGGGTGACAAAGTTGTTACTGTTGGCGGTGTTATAGCTGTTATACATAAGGTAGAAGAGAAATTTTTAAGTGTTAAAATAAATGATGACACTATAGTGAAAATCACTAAAGATGCTGTTTCTAGAAAGTACGAGGATGAAGCTTAATTATCGCATAGCTATCTTTGGACTTGCCATAGTTTTTGGTATATTCTTTTCTATACCATCTCTAATGCAGACAGAGGATGGGAAAAAAGTTACTTTAGGACTTGACCTTCAGGGTGGTTTACATATGCTTCTTGGTGTAAAAACTGAAGAAGCTGTAAAATCTCGTATAAAATCTATTGCTGCAAGTATTAAACATTTTGGTGAGCGTAAAGATATTTTAATTGATTCTCTAAGTTTTGATGAGAATACAGTGTCATTCATACTTTTAGATAGTGATGATACAAAAGCAATACAAGAGTATTTAGCAGAGATTGAGGGTTCGGTAGTAGTAGTAAATGCTGAAAATATTTCTCTTAGCCTTACTGATGAAGAGATAGTTAGAACTGAAAAACAAGCAATCTCACAGGCTATCGAGACTATCAGAAACAGACTTGATCAATTTGGTTTGGCTGAGCCTGTAGTTGCTCGTCAAGGTGAAGAAAAAATTCTTGTTCAATTAGCCGGTATTAAAACGCAAGAGGAAGAGCAACGTGCAAGAGAACTTATTTCTCGTGCTGCGAAGTTAGAGCTAATGGCTGTTGATGAAGACAGGTCTGCTCGTGTAAACACTATGACAGCTCAAGATGCTGCTGAGTATGGTGATGTTATTTTAGAAGATGTTAATAATCCGGCTATCAAGTATCTTGTTCGTGAGATTCCTATTTTAGATGGCTCTATGCTTACAGATGCACATGTTGGTTTTGATCAAAATAATCGTCCACTGATTAACTTTACATTAAATGCTGAGGGTGCAGAGATATTTGGAGATTTTACAGGTAGAAGTGTTGGAAAAAGATTAGCGGTAGTTCTTGATGGAAAAGTTTACTCTGCTCCAAATATAAATGAGCGTATTGGCGGCGGTTCTGGTCAGATTTCTGGTAGTTATACCGTAATGGAAGCAAAAGATTTATCTATTGCTCTTCGTTCAGGTTCTATACTTGCACCGATATATTTAATGGAAAAAAGAAGTGTTGGACCAAGTCTTGGTGCTGATAGTATTAAGGCTAGTATGATTGCTCTTATTGGTGGTTTTATTTTAGTAATCATTTTTATGGTTATTTATTACAGAGTTGCCGGAATTATTGCAAATATTGCCCTAGTTGCCAACCTATTTATAATCTTAGCAGTTATGTCCCTTTTTGGTGCTACGTTGACACTTCCTGGTATGGCAGGTATCGTTCTGACCGTTGGTATGGCAGTGGATGCTAATGTTATTATCTCTGAGCGTATTCGTGAATTGATTTACCAAGGTGCCTCTATTCATAGAGCCATAGAAGATGGTTATGCAAATGCTATGCGTGCTATCTTGGATGCAAATATCACAACTTTGATTGCGGCTGTTGTTCTATATGCTTATGGAACTGGTGCTATCAAAGGTTTTGCTATTACCATCAGTATCGGTATTTTAGCTTCTATGCTAACTGCAATTCTTGGAACACATGGGATTTATGAGATGTTAGAAAAAAGAATTCAAAAAAGTAAAAACAACCGTTTATGGTTTGGGATTAAGGGTTAATTATGGAATTTTTCAGATATACAAGAACCTTTAACTTTATGGGCAAGTCAAAGCTTGCAATGATTTTTTCAATTATTTTAGTACTAAGCTCATTCGCTCTTTTGGCAACAAAAGGTCTTAACTATGGTGTTGATTTTGCCGGTGGTACAATAGTTCAAGTTAAGTATAACACCACTGCACCTATTGATGATATGAGAGCAAAACTAAAAGGCAATGAAATCTTTGATGGCTCATCTATTACTGAGTTTGGTTCACCTGAGGAAGTTGTAATTCGTATGAAGAGTACAACTGGGAATGTTACTGTAGATATTGGTGATATTACCCGCGAAGCACTTAAAGGCACTGGTGAGTTTGAAGTTCGTCGTGTTGATATAGTTGGTCCAAAAGTTGGTAGCGAGTTAAAAGAAAAGGGGATTATGTCTCTTATTTTAGCTGTTATAGGTATTTTAATCTATGTAGCATTTAGATTTGAGTGGAGATTTGCTGTTGCTTCTATTATCGCACTAATTCATGATGTATCTATCGCTCTTGGTGCTATAACACTTGTCGGACTTGATGTAAACTTAGATGTTTTAGCTGCACTTCTTACTATACTTGGTTACTCGTTAAATGATACTATTATCGTATTTGACCGTATTCGTGAGGGTGTGACTAAAGGAAAAAATAGTGATT
>DAOVJL010000138.1 GCA_030673275.1 Sulfurimonas sp. | reverse complement strand
TGTCTTTTTGCTAAAAATCAAAAGGGTTATGAAAACCTTATGTATCTTTCATCTAAAGCTTTTATTGATGGTTTTTATTACTTTCCACGTATAAATAAAAAAGAGCTTCAAGAACATAGTGAAGGACTTATCTGTACCTCTGCCTGTCTTCAGGGTGAGGTTAACTGGCATCTAAATCTAGCGAATGAAAGAAATGTAAGAAATGGTGCTTTAGGTTATGAAGGCGCTTTAGCTGTAGCAAATGAGTATAAAGATATATTTGGAGATGATTTTTATTTAGAACTTATGCGTCATGGAATTGGAGATCAGCTTTTTATTGATGAGCAAATTCTTAAAATTTCGCAAGAGACAGGCATAAAGATAGTTGCTACCAATGATACTCATTATACTTACCCAGGTGATGCACAGTATCATGAAGCATTTATGTGTATTGGTATGAATAAGCTCTATGATGACCCAAATCGCATGCGTCACTCTGTACATGAGTTTTATCTAAAGAGTCCTGAGCAGATGGCTAGACTATTTGCTGATATTCCTGAAGCACTGCAACACACACAAGAGATAGTTGATAAGATTGAAGACTTTCCTTTGACTGTTAAAGAACCTATCCCGCCAAACTTTAAATTTACTCCAGAGTATGCCGCAAATGATGGATGTGAACTGACTACTAATGATAAAGATGAGGCAGATGCCCAGTACTTTACATACAGATGTGAACTGGGTCTGATTGAAAGACTCAAACATGTGCCAGAGGAAAAGCACGAAGAGTATAGAGAACGACTTAAGTTTGAGATGGACATAATCAACTCTATGAAATTTCCAGGTTACATGTTAATCGTATGGGACTTTGTAAAAGTTGCTAAAGAGATGGATATTGCAGTTGGTCCAGGGCGTGGTTCTGCTGCTGGAAGTCTGGTTGCATACTCATTAAATATTACAGATATTGACCCTATGAAGTATGACCTGCTTTTTGAGAGATTTCTAAACCCTGAGCGTGTAAGTATGCCAGATATTGATATGGACTTTATGCAGGCTCGCCGTGGTGAAGTTATTAAGTATGTTGTTGAGAAGTATGGTCGTAATCAAGTAGCACAAATCATTACCTTTGGTTCACTTCTGGCTAAAGGGGTTATCCGTGATGTTGCCCGTGTATTGGATATGCCACTAAGCCAAGCTGATAAGATGGCTAAGCTTATACCTGATGAACTTGGTATTACACTAAACGGTAAGACAAAAAAGGGTGAGTTTATAGAGGGTGCTTTTCAAAAAGAGCCAAAGATACAAGAGCTGATAAATGAAGACGCCAATGCTAAAAGGGTTTGGGAGTTTGCCAAAAAGCTTGAGGGACTAAAGAGAAACTCAGGTATCCATGCAGCTGGTGTAGTTATCTCAAATGAAGAGCTTTGGAAGAAGACACCAATATATAAGCCATCAGGTGAAGATACCTTTGTAACTCAATACTCTTTAAATTACTTGGAAGATGTTGATTTAATCAAGTTTGACTTCCTTGGTCTAAAGACTCTTGATGTAATCGATAATGCTATTAAACTTATTAAAAGAAGATATGACAAAGATATTGATTGGCAGACAATAGATGAAAATGACTCTAAGGTTTATGAGGTTATTAGAACTGGTGAAACTATTGGAATGTTCCAGATAGAGAGTTCTGGTATGCAGGATTTGAACAAGCGTTTAAAACCGGATAATTTTGAAGATTTGATTGCTGTCTTGGCACTTTACAGACCGGGTCCTATGGAGTCTGGAATGTTAGATGATTTTATAGAAAGAAAGCATGGTCGTCAAGCAGTTGAGTATACTTTTGATGCGATGGAGCCAATCCTTAACAATACTTACGGGGTCATCGTTTATCAAGAACAGGTAATGCAGATAGTTCAAAATATCGGTGGATTCTCTCTTGGTTACTCAGATATTATTCGTCGTGCGATGGGTAAGAAAAAAGATATGAATGTTTATAATGCCGAGTTCTCAGAAGGTGCTAAAAATCAAGGACTTGATTATGCAGAGGCTTCAAAGTTATTTGACCTGATTGAGAAGTTTGCAGGATATGGTTTTAATAAATCTCACTCAGCCGCATATGCAATGGTTACATTTCAAACAGCATGGCTAAAAACTTACTATCCAAATGAGTTTATGGCAGCACTTTTAACCTCAGACAAGGACAATACAGAAAAAGTTGTTCGTTACATCGATGAGGTTAAGAGAATGGGTATAGAGCTCTCTCCTCCTGATGTAAACGACTCTTACTTAGAATTCTCAGCTATCACTAAAGATGATAAAGAGATTATTCTTTTTGGTCTCGGTGCTATTAAAGGGGTAGGGGGCGCTGCTGTTGAGTCGATTATACAAACTCGTGAAGAGGAGGGAGAGTTTACTTCTATTGAGAATTTTGTAAACCGAATAGATCCATCAAAGGTAAATAAGCGTTTTATAGAGTCAAGTATCAAGTCTGGCGGATTTGACAGGTTTGGATACTCCAGAAAGGCTTTATTGGACCAACTTGAGCTTATTGTAGAAACTGCAAAAAAGGCAAGTGATGCTAGAAAAAATGCAGTTGGAAGTCTGTTTGGTGATGACGAGGAGATAACGACTGTAAAACTTACACTTACAAATTCAGATGAGTATGAATTAAAAGAGATTTTAGAGTTTGAAAAAGAGACCTTAGGCTTTTATGTGTCAGGTCACCCGCTAGATGAGTACAGAGAAAAACTAGATGAGTTAGAATATACAATGAGTTCAGAACTCGAGAGCATAAAAGATGGCTCATATGCGATTTTTATAGGTAAAGTTGAAGAGATACAGAAAAAGATTTCTAAAAAAGGCAATCAATTCGGAATTGTAAATCTTATGGATTTTCATGGAAATATAGAGATTATGCTTTTTTCAGATAAGTTAGAGCAACTCGGTGAGATGGATTTGGAAGAACCGGTTGCTTTTAAAGCAAAAATTACTCATACTGAGATGTTTACTCGTATCGGTGTGAGTAAAATAATGACACTAAAGCAAGCTGCAAAAGAGACCAAAAAAGTTAAAAAAGAGGTTCGTGAAGTACCTCTTGAACCGATACATTTAGCTATCAGACTTGACACAGAGACAACAATTTTAGATGAACTATACACTCTTGTTAGACAAAATCCTGGAAACAGAGAATTGAAACTTACAATTATCTCCAAACTTCAAAATGTAGTTATTGATTCTTCTATTAAAGTTGATACGAAGATTTTGAGTGCCTTAGATGGCAATATACATGTAGATATATTGAGTTAATTACTATCCGGAAATTGATTTTGAATAAGTAAAAATTGATCTATATTTTTTAAGAACAAATCTAGCAACTGAGGGTCAAAATGTGTTCCTTTTCCCTCTTTCATTATTTTTAAAACTTGTTCCATATCCATAGAAGATTTATAAACACGTTGCGAGTTTAGTGCATCAAATACATCTGCTATAGCCACAATACGTGCATAAATATGAATATCTTCACCACTTTTACCAGTTGGATAGCCACTTCCATCGTATTTTTCATGGTGCTCCAAGGCAATTATTTTTCCAGCCTCAATTGTTGGAAATTGTTCAGCTTTTTCAAGTATTTTAGCACCTATAGAGGAATGAGTTTTCATGATTTCAAATTCATGAGGTTCAAATCGTCCAGGTTTAAGTAAGATAGAATCAGGAATACCAACTTTTCCTACATCATGCAGAGGTGCAGCATGCAAAACTAATTCAACTTCATCTTCATTCATACTATGAAGTTCTGCCAGTAGAGCACTGTAGTGGGTCATTCTACGAATATGACCACCTGTTTCAATGTCTCGATATTCAGCAGCACGACCTAATCGTGCAGCTATCTCTTTTTCAGTTGCCTGAGCTAATTCTAATGCCTTATGCAGCTCATGTGTGCGTTTAAGGACTTGAATTTCCAGAATTTCTTTTTGATTGTTTATCTGATCGCCATACTGTTTTAATTTTGCATAGTTAAGAGTACGAAGACGAAGTTCACAAATATCATAAGGTTTAGATATAAAATCACTTGCACCCAGCTTAAGAGCTTCATTTTGTTTTTCATTATCAGCAGTAACCATAATAATTGGTAAAGTTTTGTATTTGACACGCATAATCTCTAAAGCTTCTAAGCCATCCATATCCGGCATGTTAATATCTAATAATACAACATCTATTTTATTGTTATTTAGAAGTTCTATACCTTCTGCTGCATTGTTTGCAAAAAGCATGTTTATATCTTCATCATCACTAAAAGTTGCTTGAATTAAATCTAGATTAACTTGTATATCATCAATTGCTAATAAATTTATCATTTGTTACTCTAACTAATTCTTCTTTAAATAATAATTATTACATTAATATTACTAAAGTTTATGTATAATTGAGAATAATTGAATAATTA
>DAOVJL010000247.1 GCA_030673275.1 Sulfurimonas sp. | reverse complement strand
TTTTGTATCAACTACATAAACTTTTTGAATAACCGGAATTATAAAATGAAGTCCTGGAAGAAGTGCTTGGTCTTGATACTTACCATTTGTACTTAAAATACCACGTTCACCCTCTTGAATAATTGTAAAAGGTTTTGCTAAAACAAGTAAAATCACTGCAGCAATTAAAAAATATACTATCCCTGATTTTCCACCCATATTAAAATCTATCTTAGGCATTTGAGGTCCACCGCCTCCGCCACCAGTACCACCGCCAGATGGTTTTTTAAAACCACCGCCTTCACTTTTTTTCTTGTTAAAATAATCATTCATATCTGATGCCATTTTTATATTATCCTTCATAATTTTATATCCTCTAATCTATATAAGTTAAATAATGCTCGTATTTTTCATTACGACCAAAAACTATATCAAAGTATGTACTTTGAATTTTCTCTGTGATTATACCACGAGAACCACAACCTATCTCTCTGGCATCAACCATCGCAACTGGGGTTATCTCAGCTGCAGTTCCTGTTAAAAATGCTTCATCTGCAACATAAACCTCTTCTCTTGTGATACGTCTGCGAGTTACTTTGATTCCAAAGTCTTCAGCCATCTCTATAACCATTTTTTGTGTAATTGAAGCCAAAGAGTTATCATTTGGCGGAGTAATCAACTCTCCATTTTTGACCATAAAAAAACATGCTCCACTAGCCTCTGCTACATAGCCTTGGTCATCTAACAGAAGTGCTTCATCATAACCACAATCAATAGCTTCATACTTTGCCATTTGAGAGTTTAAGTAGTTAGCAGTTGCTTTTGCTTTACCCATATTTGAAGTGTTTGCAGGTCTCGTCATAGAAGCTATTTTAAGCTTAATTCCACGTTGGAGACCCTCTTCACCAAGATAAGCGCCCCACTCCCAAGCAGACATAACTGTCTCAACCGGAGCATCTTTATGATAAACACCCATAACACCGTAACCTAAAAATGCGAAGGGACGAAGATATACATTATCACCTGTGAACTCATTTTTTCGCACTAAATCAATCTGTGCTTGATTCATCTCTTCAACACTGTAAGGTATATCAATAAGAGTCATCTTAGAAGACTCTTTTAATCTCTGTGTATGCTCATTTAGACGAAAGATGGCATAACCTTTTTCTGTCTTATAAGCCTTTGTTCCTTCAATTACACCATTTCCATAGTGAAGGGTGTGTGAAAGAACATGAATTTTAGCATCATCCCATGCTACAAATTCTCCATTCATCCAAATATACTTGGCTGCGTCCATAAAATCTCCATATAATTTATTACGTTAAAATTGTTGTTATTTTATCTAAAATGGTGTTTATAATATGTTAATTATTTATTCTGTGGGGTATTCATCACTTTTACACACATAAAATATGTAAAGTGATGAAATAAAAAGTTTTACTTAGAAGCTTTTTTTAGTATTTTTATAACAGCTTTATGCCCTTTTAGTTCCGCATAATCCAGTGCTGTTAATCCATCTCTATCTTCTGCATTAACAGTAGCACCCTTTTTAATCAAAAGACTAACTACTTTACTCATCCCTTTTTCAGAAGCATTAATAAGAGGTGTCTCTTTGTATTTATCTCTTACATTAACACTAGCACCCCTGTTAAGTAAAAGTATTGAAACATCTGAAAGACCAAGTTGTGTAGCATAGAGCAGTGGTGTTTTTTTATCTCTATCTTCAACATTGATACCTGCACCATTTTTTATGAGATACTTCGCTGTAGCAGAATTAGAGTTCCCAAGAGCTACAATCAAAGGAGTTTGTCTATGCTTATTTTCTTGATTAACCTCTGCACCCTTTTTAATTAATGTAGTAATACTCTTAGTTAAACCTTTTTGTGCCGCATAGAATATTGGTGTTTCATCATGAGATGTCTTCACCTCATCAGTTGAAGCACCTTTTGCTATCAATTTTGCAAAAAGTTTTTGTAAATCAAACTCCATAGCAAAATATAAAGGTGTTTTTCCATCTTCATCTTTTACATTAATTTTAGCGCCCTTATCAATCAGCTTAATTGAAACATCAGCATAAGAACTTTTTGCCGTATAAAGCAGTGGTGTATTACCGTCTCTATCTTTTGCATTAACATTAGCACCTTTTTTAATAAGAAGCAGTGATGCATCTGGAAGCCAATTTTTTGTTGTAAGAAGTAACGGTGTTATATCATCAACATCTTTAACATTAATATCAACACCTTTTTTAACTAGTAAAATAACTATATCTTCAAGCATACCCTGAGCTGCACAGTGAAGAGCATTTTCTTTATATTTATTCTTAATATTAATATTTGCACCCTTGTTTATAAGTAGCTTAGAAGCTTTAATATGTCCACTGCGCCCAGCAAACATCAATGGTGTAAAACCATTATTTGTAGCATCTATCTTAGCACCCTTTTTTAGAAGCAATTTAATTATATCACTCTTTCCGGCAGCAGCAGCAGACATCAAAGGTGTATAGCCGTCAGCATCTACCGTATTTACATCAGCACCATCTTTTATCAAACTCTCAACTGTCTCAATTGCACCTTCACTTATGTTTTCTTTATCTAAGATACTAATAATTCTCAGACCATTTTCATCAGCAACAACTTGCTGTGGTACAAATAGAGAAACGGCAACACTAAATAGTA
>DAOVJL010000240.1 GCA_030673275.1 Sulfurimonas sp. | reverse complement strand
TATCGGTTCTAACAGTTTTACTAATGTATCTCAAAACTCACTTTTAAAAGTTTTAGAAGAGCCTCCGACAAATATAAAATTTATAATTATTTCACCTACAAAATCAAACCTGCTTCCTACTGTTCGCTCAAGATTACCAATTCTAAAAGGTAAAACTACACATACCGTACAAGAGGTAGAGCTTAACCTGTCACGGATTGATTATGCAGAAGTTTTTGAGTTTTTAAAAGCAAATGTCAGAATAAAAAAAAGCGAAGCAAAAATTCTTATAGAGGCACTTTATCATCGAGCTACTGTTACTGATATGTTGATTCTTTCAACCTCGCAATTAGAAAATTTTGATAAAGCTTATAGATTGCTAGAGTTAAATTCACGACCACAGAGTGTATTGGCAATGATACTTATGAGTTTTGTTGGAGATAAAAATGCAGATTGAATTATTGTCAAATAGTATAGATATAAGTAGATATCTACAGGAACTTGGTGTTGATAGCGGTGGGATTACTATATTGGCTTCAAAAACTTCTAGTCATATTATTTATATAAGAGATTTACATGTGGGCGCAGCAAATATTTTAAAACAAGATGCTCTTAGTATTGGAGCGGATTTAGCAGTACCTCGTGGGACTGTAATTGCAAGAACTCCAAGTGTAGACTGTATCTTGATAGCTACAACAAGACAGTTACAAACACTTAGTAAAAAAGAGTTGGCTCAACCATTTGGTTTAAAAGAGCTGGCAAAAAAACTGCAAGATATCTTGAGAGTCAAAAGACCTTCACATGTAGAGATTATGGGTGTTATAAATGCTAATGATGATAGCTTTTTTTCAGGTTCAAGATTTAATGGCACAGATGCAATAGATAAAATTACACAGATGATAGAAGAGGGTGCTGATATTATAGATATTGGTGGAGTCTCATCAGCTCCAAATTCTTTACATGTAGATAAAGATGAAGAGTTTAAAAGAGTAAAACCGATATTTGAGTTGATTCACAAAGAGAAGCTCTACAAAAAAGTAAAGTTTAGTATTGATAGTTGTCAACCAAATGTAATAGAATGCGCACTCAAAAGCGGTTTTGAGATTGTTAATGATATTACCGGTTTAGCTAATGATGAGGTTTCTAAAGTTTGTGCAAGTAATGGTGCCAGAGCCGTGATAATGCACATGCAGGGTACACCGCAAACTATGCAGAATAATCCTGAATACGAAAATATTTTAAGTGATATTTACTCGTTTTTTGAGAGTAGAATCGACAGAGCTGAATCACTTGGTGTGAAAGATATAGTCTTAGATGTCGGTATAGGTTTTGGAAAAACACCAGAGCATAATTTGATGCTTATTAAGAATCTGAAACATTTTCTAACTCTTGGAAAACCTCTGCTTATCGGTGCATCTAGAAAATCAATGATAGATAAAATCTCACCATCATCAGTTAATGATAGATTGGCAGGAACGCTTGCCTTGCATTTAGAGGCTGCTAAAAATGGAGCCTCAATGCTTAGAGTACATGATGTAAAAGAGCATGTTCAGGCATTAAAGATACAAAGAGCTTTAGATAATATTTAGTTTTATTAATATTTATTTTTTTGAACATCCTCAGAAATATTAACAGCCATTCCTTTAACTTCATTTGTTACGAGATCTACTTTGCTTACTATCTCTGAATTTTCTAGAGTTATTTTGTCAATTTCTGAAACAGCGGTGTTAATACTAGATATATTACTACTCTGCTCATCAATGCTAACACCTATATCAGTAATAGATTGAGTAAGTATATTGATATTCGCATTTATCTCTGATAATGATTTTTGAGTTCTCTCAGCCAGTTTTCTTACTTCATCTGCTACTACTGCAAATCCTCGTCCATGCTCTCCTGCTCTTGCTGCTTCAATTGCAGCATTTAAAGCTAGTAGATTTGTCTGTTCAGCAATATCGGAAATTATTAAAACAACTGATTTAATGTCATTTGACTGGTCAATAACCTCTTTAGCTTTGCTTGAAGTATCTCTAGAGGCACTATCAATATTTTCCATTGTTTGTGCTGTCTCTTTTAGGCTTATTGCTTGCTGTTTAGATGAACCACTTAATTCTTGCATTTGAGCTTGCAGTATGTCAGATTTTTCCAGTAAATTGTTAGCACTGTTAGATGAATTATTTAGCATACTTACAATCGCACCTCTTAATTGATTAATCTCAAGTATCAATACCTCTAGAGCACTGTCTTGTTCAATATCATCAAGTTCTAATTGATTTGTATAGTCATAATTTGAGTACTGTTCCAATGTTTTATTGATAGTAGAGAGTTTGTCTTTTAAACTCACCAGTGCATCATTAACTGTTTCCTTTAACTGTTGGAGACTCGGATTGCTTGTATTGGCTTCGATATGCATAGAGAGCATACCATCCGCAACTTTATTCATAACACTCTGGGCACTGCTTAAAAAGGCATTATCTTCTTCAATTGCTGCTTTAGTTTTTGTAATATTTTCATTTACAACTTTTGCCATATTGCCAAGTTCATCAGATGAGCTGTCATCAAGCAGGTCTATATCAGTTTTTTCTCTGTTAATGTAATCAAAAAAGTTTACTAGACCTAATTGGAATCTACATATTGACTTAGAAATACCGTCAGAGATTATTTTAGAAAATATCAGTATAAATATTACTAACACTATGATGATTATTGTCATAGTATAAAGTGAAGTATTTTTATCAGATAGTTTTATTTCTATAGTTTTT
>DAOVJL010000224.1 GCA_030673275.1 Sulfurimonas sp. | reverse complement strand
ATGCAGCAAGTCTTAAATGCTCTAAAAGAAAAAGAACTTTTAGTTGTTTTTGGTGCAGGTGGAGATAGAGATAAAACTAAAAGAGCTATGATGGGCAGAGTTGCTGCAAGTCTTGCAAAAAAAGTATATGTTACAAGTGATAACCCTAGAAATGAAAATCCAGAAGCTATAATAGAAGATATTTTGGAAGGTATTGAAGACAAAAGTATAGTCAATGTAGAACTTAATAGAAAAAAAGCCATCGAGATGGCTTTGGATGACCAAGAGGAGGATGAAGTTGTGGTAATTCTTGGAAAAGGTGATGAGTCTTTTCAAATTATTTATGATGAAAAACTCCCTTTTGATGACAGAGAAGTGGTAAGAAAGCTACTAAATATCAATTAAATTCTTAAAGATAAAAACTTATTTCAATCTATTAGAGTTTATGAGATAATTTTTGCTATAATTGCGAAAAATATTAAGGATAGTTTTTATGGGAATTCCTCAACCGGCGTTTTATATATTTAAGTGTGAGCAGTCGTCTCCTCCAGGTATGCCAAAACCATCTTGTGTAACACCAGAGACTCAGGATCTTTTTCAACATCTTGCAACGAAGTTAATGCAATCAGGAGTTATGGGAACGGTTCAACCTATCCGTACTTCATGTCTTAATCGTTGTACTTCTGGTCCAGTAATGCTTGTAGAGCCTGGTCATATTATGTATGCAGCGCTTACAAAAGAAAAAATTGATAGAATTATTGATGAGCATATAATCGGCGGTAATGTAGTTGAAGAGTATGTGATTGAAGCAGAGCAGTGGGATGATCCAATCTCTCCATGTGAAATGCAAAAACAGATGGGAATGTAGGAAAAGAATATGACAATAGAGATGTTGTACAGCAAAATTCACCGTGCTACCGTAACTGATGCTAATTTGAATTATGTTGGTTCAATTACTATAGACGAGGAGCTTTTAGAAGCTGCTAAGATGAGAGTTGGGCAAAAAGTTGAGATCTTAAATGTTAACAACGGTGAGAGATTTTCAACATATATTATCTTAGGTGAACGCGGTAAAAGAGACATCTGTTTAAACGGTGCAGCTGCAAGAAAAGTTCATCCTGGTGATAAAGTAATCGTAGTTGCTTATGCAACTTATGATGAAAAAGATCTTGAGACATACAAACCAAAAGTTGTTATCTTGGATGATAACAATGATATAGATTATGTAGCGGACAGTATCTAGTGTTTGGGAACATGGGCGATATGAGTAAAATGCTTGAGGGGATGCAGGAAAATGCAGAGAAACTTCAAGCTGAACTTGAGTCTAAAACTTTTAATGTTAAAAGTGGCGGTGGTTTAGTTGAAGTGAGTATGAACGGTAAGGGTGAGGTTATTGACTTAAATATTGATGACTCACTTTTATCTGATAAAGACTCACTTCAAATTTTGCTTATCGGTGCTTTAAACGATGCTAGTAAAATGGTTCAGCAAAATCAGCAAAGCAGTGCTTTAGGCATGCTAGGTGGAATGAATCCATTTGGAGCAAAATAAATGTTTAGGCTATTTTTAGCTTTAAACTTTTTACTTTTAAATCTATATGCATGTAAAGGTGGCTTTGAAGCTTGCAGGCTTAAAACTATTCACTCAGATGCAATCTCTAATCAAACACTTCAAATCCCTGTACAAAACAACAAAAGACTGCTGTTTTCAAAAACTATTCCTGATGCAAAAATCATTAAACATGACCCATATCTATCTTTGTACCTTGTAGAAAATAAAAAGAATTTTAAACATCCATTTAGAATAAACAATAAATTATCTCTTGGGACGGCTGCAGTAAACAACGAGATTATAGTTGAAGGCAAGATTGTTAAAAAACAGATAGGACTAAATAGTTTTGCTTCATACAGTGAGCCTCTGTTTGCTCCAAGTATTCTTCTTAATAGTTGCTGTGCGCTAGAAGGAATAGTTACTCCAAATGGGATTATAGAAAAAGAGTATCTTGAGAGATTTTTAAAAATAAAAAAAGTGTCTTATGCAGATATTGGCATAAGAGTAGTTGATGAGAAAAAACTTATAATAGCAAATGTAAGTAATCCATTTATGAAAAATAATCCATTTAAAAAAGATGATTGTATTTTAGAATTAAATGGCAAAAAAGTAAAAAATAGTGCGACTTTTATGCGTGATATCCTTTTTAGTAAAATTGGCTCTACTCATAAAATAAAGATAAAAAGAGGTTCAAAAGTTTTAACTCTGAGTGTTAAGAGCCAAAAGAGAGATGGCGGCGGATTTCTTAGTGATACTTTCTTAGAATTTTTGGGTATATCTTTTGATAAAAATGCGCATATAATAAAAATAGAGAAGAAAGCTTTGAAATATCATCTTAAACTTGGGGATAAACTTCTTGGGATCAATGGAGAAAAGATCAAAAGCGAAGAAGAGATTTTAGAGATATTAGCCAATAATAAAAAGTCATCATATCTTCTTTTTCAAAGAGATCAATTTCAATTTTTTGTAACTGTGAATTAGTTAACTAAATAGCAACTTTTACCATTAGATATTAAGTGATTAATAATACTTATTTTAGTATCATCTAGTTGAATAATCATATTTTAAAACATTGTTTTTTTGTATTTATTATGTTAAGGGCTAAAATGACACCTTCGTTAACAGTAGTTAGAGTCATTATTTTTGTTTCTTTCTTATTTGTATTTAGTGTTGTGTATCTGACTACAACTAAAGATATAGAAAGTCGTATTCAAAATGTATTAACTCAACAAATTAATTATCTTGAGAATAACTATAAAGTTAGTGTAAACCGTTTTAAGATAATTTCTGACGGTATGTACAGCACCGTTATAAATGAATCAAAAATACTTAAATTATTATATAAAGCAAAATATTCTAAAGATGAATCTGAGCGTGCGGTAATTCGTGAAACTTTATACAAAAGAATGAAACCACATTTTGAGCGCTTGCAAAAAGT
>DAOVJL010000046.1 GCA_030673275.1 Sulfurimonas sp. | reverse complement strand
TGGTTTTTTTACCACTAGCCATTGCATCTGTATTTATAGTCTCTCCATGCATTGTTCGCATAGTCTCAGCGGACAGAGTAACTGTTTCAATACATCTATCAACCTCAACTCTAGCAAAGGCTATAGGCTTGCCAACCTCATCAGTAATTGTCTTAGCTATATCTTCTCTGTTTTCTTTTAACTTACTTGCGACATCTAAAAGCCAGTTACATCTTTGTGCAAGTGTAGATTTTTTAGCCTCTGCACACGCCTCCTGCGCAATTGAGAGTGCTTTGTTTGCATCATGCTCAGTACAAACAGGAGCTGTAGAGACTACCTCGCCACTGTATGGGCTTACTCTATCACTAATGTTCTCTTTAACCGTTTCAACTGAGCCGAAAAATATTTTTGCGTTCATCTGTACTACTCCATTTATATCGCTATACTCACAAAGCGTTAGCTTCTTTAGAAAAACTTAGCTCTTTGAGCTAGAGCACTTCACTATATAAGAAAATTATACCATTAAAGTAGTAAAATAATTTTATTTTCTACTTTAAAATTTTATGGTACTATATAGATAAGTAAAGAGGAGGATGTTATGCAAATTACTCGCTATTTATTTCAATCACCTTACCATAGCCAAGTTCAAGTTGGCAGACCGGATACTTCAAGCGTTAAGCAGGGTAGCACACAAAGTGACTCTGGACTTCAAGAAGCTGCGAACCAGTCTTTAGAAAAAGCTCAATCTTTTCAAGAAACACAGGTGCAAGAAGTTGAACCTACTGTTGAACCTACTGCAGATTCTAGTGCTCTTTTAGATATTTATGCTTAGATAGTTACAAATCACCCTCCCAAAGTGAAACAAGTATGAAAATTTTTATCATTGTTGCTATGCTTATATCTACCATCTATTCTGCTGACCTTGATTGGTTTCACAACTACGATAAAGCTCTCACGCAAGCAAAAAAAGAGTGTAAAGATGTTTATCTTTTTGTCGGTGCAGATAAATGTAGATGGTGTGATAGATTTAAAAAAATGACCCTCTCTGATAAAGATGTTATTAAAAAACTCAAAGAAGATTATGTACTTTTATACATGTCAAGAGATAGACATAAAATACCAAGCAAGTTTGAAGTAAAAGGTGTACCTAGACACTACTTTTTAACAAATGAAGGTGAGATTATATTTAAAACCAGAGGTAGCAGAGAGATTGATGGTTTTTATGATTTACTTGATGAAGCAAATTTGGCTAAAGAGTAATATTTTCCACAATTTCAATATTTTTAGGAGTAATAACTATAGCATCAAAAACAAAATCTACATCAAGAGAATTTTTTTTCATATAAACATTGGCAGTTCTTACAAGTCGGGAAATTTTTGTTGGGGTAATGTTCTGTATTGCGCTCTCATAGTCAAGCCCGCTTTTTACCTCTATAAAATGCAAAACTTCATCTTTAACGGCGATAATGTCTATCTCTCCAAAACGAGAGTAAAAGTTTCGCTCTACAATAGCAAAACCGTTTTCTAAAAGAAACTCTACTGCTTTATCTTCTGCAACATTTCCTTTAGCTCGGCTCACTCTATAACTCTATTAACAATTAATTACTTCAACTTTTACAGATTTAAAAGCTGCTGTTAAAATAAGCTCATCACTCTTATCTCCAAATAGAGCATTTACTCTAGACTTTGCATGATGAAAAGTTACAAAAAGTGTTTTTGGTTGAACTTTTGAAGTCAATTTTATTGTAAGTGGAGTCGTTTCTCCAAACTCTGTTTTTAATATAACTCTATCACTTGTAAAATCACTTGCATCATCTTCACAAACGAGTAATATATCTTCACTACACCCTTTCATAAGTTTTGGGCTTTGGCTTGTTTGTGTTGAGTTATTATACATTGCAAGTGTTCTACCCGTCGTTAGATGGTAACCTGTTAGAGTTTTAGAAGTTATCTCTTGTATCATTCCGCGAAGTTTGTACTGATAATAGTGAAACTCACCTAAACCATCTTCAGTTCTAAAATCCAGCTGATGAAGAATAGGAGTATCTTCTGTATGAACCGGCCACTGAAGCCCACGTTTGCGATGACGTTCAAGTCTAATGTATGAAGCACCGCTAAAACGACGATATGCCACCTCTCTTACTTCATCCCAAATATCTTTAGAACTAGCATAGTTTGCAGAGCCACCCATTTTATTGTCAAGTTGTTGCAACACTTCCCAATCATCAGGTAAATCACACTCAACAAGAGGTTGAGAGAGATGCAGGCGACGCATAGCATTTACATAAACACCTGTTTTCTCATAAGCTGATTTTACACCTATAACTATATCTGCTCTTTGTGCCACCTCATTCATAAACAAATCTTGAACCATAATGAATTCAAGATGCTCTAAAGCACGTTCGACTTTATTGATATTTGCGTGGATATGTGTTAAGTCTTCACCAATATTTATAACAGCTTTTATCTTATCTTTTAACATCTCATCAACAAGTTGCGGTGTCATAAGACCAACCTCTTTTGGCTCCTGATAATCAGGATCAAAATATGGAAGCATACCCATGTCACAAGCTCCTTGAACATTGTTCTGTCCACGAAGAGGCATAAGACCTGCTCCACTTTTTCCAATATTTCCTGTCATAAGAGCCAAGTGAGTTATCGCCATTACAGCATAAGAACCATCTAAATGCTCAGTAATTCCAAGTCCCCAAAATATCATAGATTTTTTAAGAGCATATTCACGTGCAACTTTTGGAATCATCTTAGCAAGGTATTCATAACCCTCAATCTCTTCAAAATACTTAGGATTAGCGTATGGATCATTTAAGATTTTATCTTTAAATTCTGCAAAACCTTTTGTACGCTCCGCAATAAAATTATCATCATACAACTCTTCATCCATAATCACATAAGCAATCATATTTAAAACTAATAAATTTGCTTCATGTGGGATAATAGCTTTGTATTTTGAATAACGATGAAGTTTAATCTCACGAACATCAAAAACAGCTAGATTATCATCTTTTTGTGCAACATCTACAATACGGTTAGCGATGATTGGATGAGCTTCTGTTGTATTTGAGCCTATAACTATCATAAATTCCGTATTATAGATATCATTATAAGGATTTGTAGCAGCACCCTCTCCAATAGTAGTCTTCATCCCCTTAAGTGAAGGGGAATGACAAACTCTTGCACAATTATCTACATGTGGAGAATTTAAAGTATGACGGGTAAACTTTTGAAAAAAGTAAACTGATTCACAAGATGTTCTAGCCCCACCAATAGAAGCTATACTTTTACGACCATATTTTTCTTGAATATCTTTTAGTTTCAGAGTTGCAGCAGTTGTTGCAGCGTCTAAATCTAACTCATACCAAGTATCATCAAAATCTTTAAGTTTTGCAGCTATCACATTTTTAATAGCTGGATTATCATCTAAAAAACTTTTCTTAATTCTAGGAGTTCTAAGTCTAGAAGGTGAATCTAAAAAATCATAACCAAACTTACCCTTTATACAGAGTTTTCCCTGAGAAACAACTCCATCAGGATGAGCAAAAATCTTTTGAATTTTGTTATCTTTAACATGTGCTGCAATATCACAGCCAACTCCACAGTAAGTACAAACACTATCTATAGTTTTAACATTTTCCATAAAAGCTCCAACTCAAAATTAATAAAGTGATTCTACAATTTTATCTCTTAAAAATTGTGGAAGCAGCTTAATAAATTTAATGATTAAATAAAATCTAAAAGGAAAAGCATAAAATCTTTTCTCTTTTTCAATTGCATCGTAAATTCTTTTCACTCCATCATGTGTACTTAGCAAAAATGGCATCTTAAATTCATTTTTATCTGTCATCTCACTCTGGATAAATCCCGGCAAAATATTGATAACTTTAATACCGTCTTTTTTATATTTATATCTAATAGATTCCGCATAAGCATTCAAGGCTCTTTTTGATGAGCTGTATGCTTTTGAACTTGGCATTGAGATTAACGAAGCCAAAGAAGATATAAAAACAATTTTTCCATTTTTTTGTGCTTTAAATAGTGGAAGCAATACTTCTAAAATTGCGTGGTTTGCAAATAGATTTACATCAAAAAGTTTTTTAAAATCTTCAAAAGGAGTGATTTCTAAAGAGTGTCCTATTGATATGCCGGCATTTAGGATTACCATATCGACAACACCAATTTGTTTAATTTTTTCTTGCAGTTTAGAAAAATCTGTAACGTCAGCTATTATAATATCTATACTTTTAGCAGATTCAAACAGCTCACTTCTCAATTTAAAAAGTTTATCTTCTCGTCTTGCAAGTAAAATAAGCTCATTATCTGCTGATGCATAGAGTCTTGCTAACTCTGCACCAATTCCGCTACTTGCACCCGTAATTAAGATTTTCAAAATTAACTACTTATACCATCCTAATCATTACAGGAGTAGAATTTACAAACTCAAGCAATGCAATACCAACTATCATATTTTGAATATCTCTCTCAAAAGCTGTATGAGTTGAGATTAGTAAGTTCGCAGAATTTTCTGATGCTGGGCGTTGAAGCATAGTCTCAATAGAAATATTATTATCTTCAAACAGTTTTGTAATTTTTGCTAGTACTCCAGCTCTGTCTGAAACATTGATGCGAAGATAATATTTTGACTCTATGTTCCCTGTTGCTTTTAAAGTAAGTTTACCCTCCATAGGTTTATCAAAACCTAACATCGGTGTACTTTTCCCACTTCTTGCGATATCTATTATGTTAGCAACTACAGCAGAAGCAGTAGCATCTCCACCTGCACCAGGACCATAATAAAGTGTCTCACCAACTTTATCCCCCACTACACTAATTCCATTCATAACACCATCAATTTTAGCAATCATCTCTTCTTGTTTAATTAGACAAGCATGAACACGAAGTTCTACTTCATTACCATCTTTCTTTGCGATTCCAAGAAGTTTTATAGCATACCCAAACTCTTTTGCAAAAGCTATGTCTTCTTGAGTAACATTTTCAATGCCCTCAATTAAGATATCTTCCGGTTTAGCATCAATACCATAAGCTATAGAAGCCAATATTAGAAGTTTATGAGCGGCATCATATCCACCAACATCAAAAGTTGGATCGGCTTCTGCATAACCTAACTCTTGAGACTCTTTTAAGATGTCATCATATGCAACACCCTCATTCGTCATCTTAGTCATCATATAGTTACATGTACCGTTCATAATACCCATAATTGATTCTATATGATTAGCTGAGAGTCCATCACGAAGAGCGTTGATAATAGGGATACCACCTGCAACAGATGCTTCATATTCAAAAGCTATATCTTTTGCAAGTCGTGCGAGCTCATAACGATGATAAGCTAAAAGTGCCTTATTTGCCGTTACAACAGCTTTACCACTTTTTAGAGCTCTCTTTACAACTTCAAACGGTTCTTCAACTCCACCCATAAGTTCTACAACAATATCTATTTCACTGTCATTTAAAATATCATCAACATTATCCGTAAGCTTTATATCTAAACCTCTGTCTTTATTCAGATTTTTAACAACTCCGCTTTTAACTACTATCTCTTGACCCGCACGAGCAGAAATTACATCAGCATTGTCTTTTAAAATATTTGCTACGCTTGTTCCAACCGTTCCAACACCGATTATTCCAACTTTAATCATATTATTTATTTTCCTCAGCAAACTGTTTTAAAAACTCTTTTACATTTCTTGCTGCTTGACGGATACGGTTGTCATTTTCAATCAATGCAATACGAACATAGCCCTCACCATAAGCACCAAAACCAATCCCAGGAGCTACACAAACACCAGCTTCAACAAGAAGTCTTTTTGAAAACTCCAGTGAACCTAAATGCTCTACACACTCTGGTAATTTTGCCCAGATAAACATACTTGCTTCATTCTTTTTAATATGCCATCCAGCTCTATCGAATGCTTCGATAAACACACCCTGACGATGGTTATATTTCTCTGTGATATCACGTACACACTGCTGGTCACCATTAAGTGCCACAGTAGCTGCTACTTGAATAGGAGTAAACATCCCATAGTCCAACCACGATTTTATCTTTTGAAGTGCACCAATTAACTTAGGATTTCCAACAAAGAAGCCTACACGCCAACCTGCCATATTGTAAGATTTTGAAAGTGTAAAAGACTCGACTGCTACATCTTTTGCACCTGGTACGCTCATAATTGAAGGAGTAACATAACCATCAAAAGTAATATCTCCATAAGCGATGTCAGATATAACATAAAATCTTCTCTCTTTAGCCATTGCAACTAAACGAACATAAAACTCTTGTGTTACCGTTACAGTTGTCGGGTTATGAGGAAAGTTTACTAAAACATATTTTGGTTGCGGTGAACTCTCTTTAAAAACACGTTCTAAGTCTTGAAAAAATTTATCTTCATTAAGTCTGTAGTGCTCATCAAACTCTATGCCAAACTTAACAACATTTCCACCCGCTAAAATAAAAGAAAATTCATGAATAGGGTACGTAGGGTCTGGAACAACAGCAACATCACCAGGGTTAGTTATTGCATAAGTCAAGTGAGCATATCCCTCTTTAGAACCCATAGTTGCTACACACTCAGTCTCCGGGTCAAGCACACAATCATATCTGCGCTCATACCAATCTGCAATAGCTTTTAAAAGTTTAGGGATACCTTTTGAAGTTGAATAGCCATGAGTTTTTGTTTTTTGGGCAGATTCAACAAGTTTTGCTCTTATATGCTCCGGAGTATCACCATCTGGATTACCCATAGAAAAATCAATAACATCAGCACCAGCTCTGCGCTCTGCCATCTTAAGGTCATTTACCTCAGCAAATACATACTTTGGTAGTCTCTTCATCTTGTCAAATTGTATTTCGTCAAACATCAAAATTCCTGATTATATTATTATTGCAATTTTAGCGAAATATGTTTATAAAAAACTAATAAACTTATTTTACTCTTGTATTGGTTTTTCAATGGATTCTTCTCTTGAGCCTATTGGAGTTAAAACTAGGGCATCTTTAATATTTTTTAGTGTGTAAATATCTGATATTTTTAGATAGTGAGTATTTTCTTTCATATCAAGAGTTATTCTTCTTCTTTTTACATCTCTTTTAATCACTCTTAATAAATTTAAAGATTTATCATAATAAGCAATATATGGATACCAATTATTTCTATAAGAACTGGTTATCTTTAGTTTTTGAATTTTTGATACATCAAGCCAATAAGAATACAGAGACCTCTTTAATTTCAACTCAACATCTTCTTCAAGAACTTTTGTATTGAGTCTTGCATTTTTCATATCTATAATATATGTCCAATTTGTTGCTGTTTCTCTTATAACATCTACAATTTTACAACCACTTTTATTTAACTCTTTACTTAAAATCAAAGGATCTGCAGCATATTCAGAAGTCAAATTTATTTTCCAGGTAAACTCTGAATTCTTTAAAGTAGATTCCTCTGTTACATATCTGTAATATCCTATATTTCTTAACGTATCGCTCATAATCTTTACAAAAAACAGAGGTGTACCCTCTGTTTTAAAACTAATATTTACCTCACATGGTTTTTTAAAAAATAGGTTTAAAATACCATTTTCCTTAAGAGTTTGGATAACTTTTACAGAATCCACTCTGCCATCATTTGTGAAATAATCTTCTTTTTGAGAAAATATAATATCAATATAGGCTTTATCTCTAACAAATACTTCTGTATCTAGTAAACTTTTGATTTTTTGGGTTAAAAGATCTTTTTTATCTATTTTTTCTGTCTCATCCCCGTAAGAAAAAGAAAAAAGTAACAAACAAACTAAAAGTGTTTTTACCATCTGCTCCCTTTATTTAATTCCTTGAACTCTTCAAGGTCTATCTCTTTCAATTCTCCAGTAATAT
>DAOVJL010000105.1 GCA_030673275.1 Sulfurimonas sp. | reverse complement strand
GCATATCCGCTATAATGCTGAGTAAGCAAGGGTTTTTAGAGGTGCCCTTAATAAACATCATCCATATCAAAATCATCTTGAGGTTTAATAATATTTATGTCTTTAAGTGAAGATGGATCAATCTCTTGACTTTTGAGGTCATACTCACCACCTTGGTAAAATTTTTGTTCTTTTGCAAACTTTTTTTCATCTTCTATGGCTTTTTGAATTGCCTCTTTTGTTTTTTGTTCTTTTTGCGTAATTTGTTTATCTTTAGCTATAAGTGATACCGAAAAAATCATTAATAAAATCAAAATATATTTCATAATAGACGCCTTTTTAGTTTTTGTATTTAGTTATAATATCAAAAACAAACTTGTACAAAAATAAATCTATCTAATAATATTTATAAGTTAATATAAAATAAAGAAGAGCTATGGATAATTTTAATGATGAATTTCATACTATGACAAAAAGTGCTGATGGCTCCTATACGGCATATTCTAAAGAGTATGGTGAGCATTATCACTCAACAAAAGATGGTGCACTTAATGAATCACTGTACAAACATGTATATCCAGCATTTAAAATTAAACAACATCAAGAGAGTATAAATATACTAGATATTTGTTTTGGTCTTGGTTTTAATACCTTGGCGACTATTTACTATCACAGGAAAAATTCTCTTATATGTAAACTAAATATCTTTTCTCCTGAGTTAGATATTGACTTAGTAAAGTCACTGAAAAACTTCACTTTTCCAAAAAAGTTTGATGAGTTTAAGCATATTATTTTAGAGTTAGCTCAGAGCGGAAGTTATAAAAATGAAACTCTACATATAGAACTATTTATAGGTGATGCAAGAGAGTATGTAAAAAAATTTAAAAATAGGTTCGATATCGTATATCAAGATGCATTCTCACCCAGTACAAACCCATCCCTTTGGACAAAAGAGTACTTTAGTGATATAAAAAAATGTATGAAAAAAGATGGAATTTTGACTACATACTCAATGGCGCTTACCACAAGACTTGCTCTTTATGAAAATGGTTTTAACATCTATATAAACAGTGGTGAAGATTTTAGGGATGCTACAGCTGCATCTATGAGTGAGCTAAGTGGGTTTTCACATGTAGATATGAAACATAAAATTTTATGTAATCCACATGTTAAACCTTTGATGGATTAATATCTAGCTGTTATAGACTCAACTTCATCCCAGGAAAGAGTCTGCTCTTTATGTGAAATAATATGTGAAACATAGCGAGCAAACATGTCAGTTTCAATATTGACATGTGAGCCTTTTTTGTAGTTTTTAAAAAGTGTCTCTTTCATAGTATGCGGAATAATAGTTAGCCTGAAACTATCAGGATTTACATCATTTACAGTCAGGCTGACACCATCGACTGTGATAGAACCTTTAGGAATAACAAAAGGGATAAACTTTTTATCTAGAGTTATGAAAACATCAAAAGAATTCCCATTATTTTTTATCTCTTTGATAGTGCCTATACAATCTACATGTCCCTGAACTATATGCCCTTCAAATCTATCACCCATCATCATGGCAGGTTCAATATGAACTTCATTTTTATAGTTCTCCATAGCAAGAAGTTTTTGACTCTCAGGAGACAGCTCAACACTAAAACCATCATTTAAAACTTTTATAACTGTTAAACATGCACCGTTTATGGCAATAGAATCACCAAGTTTTGCTTTGTGTTTTGCTTTAATTGTTAAAGTACTGCCGGCTAAGCTTTTGACATTTGCAATTTCTCTTATTAAACCAGTGAACAATTGTTCTCCTTTAAAAAACTTGAATCAAAATACAATTTTTCCATCTTCTTGCAGGCCTTTGATAATCTCTTTAGCTTTTTTATGACCTCTATAAGCAGCTTGTCTACATAAGTCAAGTGCTTTATCATGGTCCTGTTCACAGCCATAACCCTGATCGTAAAGCTGACCCAAGTTATAAAGTCCCTCGGCTAAACCACCATCAGCAGCACGAGAGAAACATAAAAAACATCTATCTCTATCGGCAGTTACACCATGACCATCTTTATATAAAACACCTAGATTATTGAAAGATTCTAGATGACCTCGTTTTGCTCCCTCTTCATACCAAAAAGCAGCCTCAGAGTAGTTTTGCAGACAACCAAGACCACGCTCTAACATAAGGGCAACTTCATACATCGCTGGAGGTACTTCTCTTGTTGCCGCTTCCATGTGAAGCTCATGCGCTTTGAATTGGTCAGTTTGAACACTACCAAGTCCATTCATGTAAAGAATTGCCAGATTAAAAAGCGCATATGGCTGTTTAGCTTCTACAGCCTTTTCATAAAGTTCTAATGCCTTTGCATCATTTTTCTCACAGCCTTGAGCTTTTTGATACATAAATGCTAAGGATGTTTGGGCATCTGCATTTCCTTCATCAGCTAATTTAGTATACATCTCAAAAGCAGTCTTAAAATCCTGTTTATTATAAGCTTCATGTGCTTTTTCTATCATCTTTATTAAAAACCTTGTTTATTTTTTCTATTCTTTGTCAAATTATACTTAAAAATGATAAAATTCGATTTAATAAAAAAGTCAATAAAAATATTCTCGCCAAAGGCGAAGCTTTAGTGACTGAAGAAAAACTGGACTTGTTCAGATTTTATGAGATTTAATAGTAGGTTTTTATGAATTATGATGTAATAATTATTGGTGGCGGTCATGCTGGAGTTGAGGCAGCTCTCTCTTGTGCAAGAATGGGTAGTAAAACCCTTATGATTTCTATGCTCGCTGAGAATGTTGGAGCAACTTCTTGTAATCCTGCAATCGGTGGTTTAGCAAAAGGGCATTTGGTTCGTGAGCTTGATGCACTTGGTGGTGAGATGGGTCTTATAACTGATGAGGCAGGTATCCAGTTTCGTATACTAAATCAGACAAAAGGTCCGGCAGTTCGTGGAAGTCGTGCTCAAATTGATATGGATAAGTACCGAGTTATCGCCAGAAATAAAGTATTAGAAACACCAAATTTGGACTTAGTTCAGGAGATGGCAGAATCACTGATAATAGAAAAAAGCGAAGTAAAAGGTGTTAAAACAAATCTCTTAAACGAGTACAGAGCTAAAAAAGTAATTATTACAAGCGGGACATTTTTAAAAGGCATTATCCATATAGGTGAGATACAGCAAGAGGGTGGAAGATTTGGTGAACAGACAAGTGCAGGCCTGAGTGATTCACTCAAAGAGTGTGGATTTGAGATGGGTAGACTCAAAACTGGTACATGTGCAAGAATAGACAGTTCATCTATTGACTTTTCTATGATGGAAGAGCAGGGTGGAGATGAGATACCGAACCCATTTAGTTTTAGAACAGACCGCGCAGAATTTGTAAAGACTAAAAAGCAGATTCCATGTTTCATAGCTTACACAAATGAAGAGACTCACAATATTATAGAGTCCAACTTTTACAGAGCTCCACTTTTTACAGGGCAAATTGAGGGAACAGGTCCGAGATACTGTCCAAGTATAGAGGATAAAATCAACCGTTTTAGAGATAAAGATAGACACCATCTCTTCATCGAGCCTCAGACTATGGAAAATACAGAGTGCTATATAAACGGGATGAGCACATCTATGCCTCCGGAAGTTCAACAGCAGATGATTCACTCTGTTAAGGGGATGGAAAATGCGAAAATTGTTCGTTACGGGTATGCAATCGAGTATGATTTTGTAGATCCTCGTGAACTTAAACACTCCCTTGAGACCAAAAAGATAAAAGGACTTTATCTAGCTGGACAAATAAACGGAACTACCGGTTATGAAGAAGCAGCTGCACAAGGTCTGATGGCAGGGATAAATGCCGCGCTTAGCTTGCAAGGCAAAGAGCCTTTAGTTTTGCGAAGAGATGAAGCCTATATTGGTGTTTTAATAGATGACTTGGTTACAAAAGGGACAAAAGAGCCTTACCGTATGTTTACATCTCGTGCAGAATATAGACTTCTTCTCCGTGAGGAGTCAGCAGATACTAGACTTAGTCACTATGGACATGAGCTTGGACTTTTAAGTGATGAGATTTATGAGAAAGTAAAACTAAAAAATCAGCAAATTCAAGATAGTTTGAAACTGTTAAATGAGACAAAATATACACCCAATAAAGAGTTTATTGCATTTTTAGAATCTATAGGTGAAGAACCGATAAAAGATAGCATAACCGCACAACAAATTATTGCTAGAAAAACTTTCGATGTTTCAAAGATGGTAAAACTTCTTCCTGAATTAGATAGATATGATGACTATATAAAAGAAGAGATTCTAGTAGAGGGAAAATACTATCGCTATATTATCAAGCAAAGCGAAGAGATCCAAAAGATGAAAAAGTATCTTAAAATCAAGATACCTGAAAACTTTGACTTTAAGGCTGTAAGCGGATTATCAAAGGAGATAGTTGAAAAATTAGAGACTTTTAACCCTCCAACTCTTCAAGCCGCATCGCAGATAAGCGGAATAACACCTGCAGCGATAGAAATACTACATATATATATAAAAATATCAGGACGTAAAAAGTGAAAGCATACTACTATGTACATACTGGTCACCGCATAGGACTAGATAGATTTAGACGTGCCTGTACAATTATTCGCGCACTTGGTGATGTTGATATTACACTTTTATGTTCTGATTATAGAATAGCTCAAGTTGCAAGAGATTTTGGAGTGGATAAAAGTGTAGGGATTGATGTAGTTAGAAATATTCCTCAAATAGCTCACAATGGTGATCAACTTATTTTTGATTCAGATGAAGCAAACCCAATTATGCTAGAAGACATGAAAAACTTTTTTTCAACATTTATACATGTAAAAGAAAATGAAGTTGTTGTTGATGAAAAATATTTCAAACAAAAACCAAAAACTATAAAAATAGCTTACTTTTTTGGAGATGATGATTATTCAAAAGATTTGGAGAAAAATCTATCTTTTATTGAAGAGTTGAATCCTGATTTATTATTAGGTTTTTACTATTTTCTAGACTATGAAGATATGCTAAAAAAGAAGTTTAAAAATTATCACGAATTTGAAGATTATGATGAGGTAATACAAAAATCAGAAATTTTAATAACATCATCCCCTCAGGCAGTTTTAGAAAACCTAGCATCCGGAGGGAAGCCAATATATGTACAGAGAGATGATTACACAAAAGAATTTTTAGAACTTTTTAAAAATTTAAATATTCCAATTATCACAAATCATAATAAATCACAACTTGATGAAGTTATAAGTTTAATTTATAATCACAACTATCATAAAATTGAACAAAATGGTAACAAATTAATTAAATTTGTAAAAGAAAACTTAAATTTATAATTACTTAAAACTATTTTAGGCTACAATCAG
>DAOVJL010000115.1 GCA_030673275.1 Sulfurimonas sp. | reverse complement strand
TAAAAGTTCTATAGATGTTAAAGATTATGAGCAAATCAAGTCAAATGCACATGCAATTAAGGGTAGTGCCGGTAACTTAAGATTTGATGAGGTTTACGAGATGGCAAAAGAGATGGAACTATCAGCTTCTTCAAAGAATGAAGAGCTTGATTATGGCGCATATCTTGAAGCGATAAAAGGTGCAATTTCTACTATACCAAACTAATATTTGCAATTAAATATTTTTTAGCTATAATTCCACCGCTTCTCTTTAGACCTGTGCAATGATGTTATTGGATACTGTGTCAGGGTAGGAATACAGCAGCACACTCGATAGTGTTATGTGCCGCAGGTATCTGGAGAGGAGTCTTACGATAATGCTTTTATCCAGTTTCTTCGTTAAAATTTATTACAACTTCGTCATTTACTATAGTAAACTCCTTGTTTTTAAATAAACTTTGCCTTGAATTTGAATAAAATCATTTGTCGTATAATAGACCTAAATTATTACACTAATCATTTCTATATTTAGAAATTCCACACGCCTGATTTGGTTTTGGCGGATTGTTTTTCAGGTATGTTAAATCCTCCAGTGTTTGTGTTAAAACCTTTTTTTGTTGTAATATTGGAAGCATTAAATTATCTTTTTCATTAAGGGGAATACCCCAATCTAAAAGTATTTTTTGCACTTCATCGTCTAGCTCTTTGAGCGCATTTTCTATATGTTTAATTGAATTCATAGCGTGAGTATAACTAAATTTCAGAATATTTGGATATAATCCTATTTCCAAAACAGATTAACCTTTGTTTTCTGCCTCTTTAGAGGCTAGCTTTTCTAAAGCAAAATTTTATTAAGGAGTTATCGATGCCAAAAATGAAATCGGTTAAAGGCGCTGTAAAGCGTTTTAAGGTTAAGAAAAATGGTTCTGTTAAACGTGGTACAGCGTTCAGAAGCCACATTTTAACTAAACAAGATTCAGATACTCGAAGTAAACAAAACAGCCCAAAAGTTGTTTCTAAAGCTGATGAGAAAAATGTTAAGGCTATGATTAACTAGTATTAGTTAATTGTAAATCTCCAGCAGCGTAGAAATATAGTAGCTGGGCAAGACCACCAAATGAGTGGCACCTTACTCACAAAAGTGACTGGGTAAAGAAAAAGGAAAGAAATGCCAAGAGTAAAAACAGGTGTTGTTCGTAGAAGAAGACACAAAAAGATTTTAAAATTAGCGAAGGGTTTTTACAGCGGACGCCGTAAACACTTCCGTAAAGCTAAAGAGCAAATTGAACGCTCATTAGTATATGCACACCGTGATCGTAAGCAGAAAAAACGTGATTTCCGTAAATTATGGATTATTCGTATTAACGCTGCAACAAGACTTAACGGTATGAACTATTCAACTTTTATGAATGGACTTAATAAATCTGGCATCGAGCTTGATCGTAAAATTCTTGCTGATATGGCGATGAATGACGCAGCAGCATTTACTGCAGTTGTAGAAGCATCAAAAGCAGCATTAGCTAAATAAGTTTTAAATTAGATTCCGTGTCTTAGGCACGGAGTTTAAAGCTTATGTAAAAATAATACAGAGTTTCCTACTCTATTATAATAAATCCCCATTGATGATTTTTTTGAAATATAAACACCTCTTCCATTAAAAGAGCCAGCTTTTTTAAATAAGTTCCCCAATATCTGAGTATCAAAGCCATTCCCCTCATCTTTAATTTGAGTTGTTATATAAGTTTCTTGATTATATTCTATTTTATTAATTGTAACAAATATCTTTTTATTACAATCTTTTTGTTTATTTTGCAGTGTAGTGAAATAGATATCTTCAGTTAAAAGTGCATGTTTAGTCTTTGTATCAATTGCAAGACTTCCATGTTCAAAAGCATTCATAAACATTTCTGTAAAGACAACACCTGCATTGTAGCTTAGTTTAATATTATTAGTTAAGTCGTTCCAAACCTCTCCATACCAATCATTAGCTTCATCAACAGCATCAAGACTGCTATCAAATACTTTGGTGTGAAGGATATTATCATGAAGATTCAGTCTATTTATAAATATAAATGTTATGTCATCTTCTTGAGAAGCAACTTTTTCTAAAAATTTATTTATCATATCCTCTTTTGAGAATGAATCTATAAAATCATCTTGAATATAGTTAATATATTCTTTATTTTTTACTGTTGTTATATTTTCTATAATACCATCACTATAAATAAGGAACTTGATAATATTAGAGATATCATAAGTAGATATATTAAAATCTTTGATATATCTACTAATTGGCGGATTATTAGATTTTACTTTTATTATTTCATTTTGAGTTGTTTGCATAAGAATAGAGGGCATAGCAAATTTGGCATACTCTAGTTTAGACTCTTTGTAGTCAATGGTAATATAATCTATAGCAAGAGCCTCTTCACTAAGTAATATAGGTTTAATATAATCTAGAGATAACTCTATAAGAGTGTTTAAGTCAAAAGTATCTTGTTTATTCATCGTATCTATAATATGATTAATAAATGATGTCATAATCATTGTACTAAGTGACGCAGATAATCCTTTGCCCATTCCATCTACTATAAGATAAAAAGTCAGATGCTCATTAATTGTTCTTGCACTATAAGCATCACCGCTAACAACATCAAGCGGTTTATAAAAGAAATCAATTAAAGCATTATAGGGAGAATCAATCATTTGATAATAGAAGTCATTTCTTAGTATATTTAGCTCTTTAGCAAATGCTAAATCTTCTTGATATGTATTGTAATCATCTTTATCTTGAAGGGCTTTTATTCTTTTTTCTCTTTGCTCTCTTAGATAGTTTTCAGCAATTAGAATTTTAGATACATTCTCTATTGCATGCATAACCTCATTAGGTTTAATAGGTTTTTTTAAGAAGTTGTTTACATTAAGTTGTAATGCTTTTACAGTTATATCAATCTCTTGTATCGCAGTAACCAAAACGATAGGTATATCTTTATTGGTTTTTCTAATCTTGTCTATCATATCTAGACCGTTGAGAATAGGCATATCATAATCACTAATGATAATATCTATATCTTCATCAATAAAATATTTATATCCCTCTTCTCCATCGTAAGCGAAAATAATTTTGCCTACTAAATCTTCAAAAATTGAGTTGTAAATTAGTTGCGTAGTTTTGTTGTCTTCAACACACAGAAGTGTTAAAGACTTGAGGTAATCCAGTACTGAAGAGTCTATTTCAGATTGCATTAAATTTTAAATTTGCCAAGTTCTTTTTGTAGTTTATTAGCATCAGAAGAAAGTTTTGTAGCAGCAGAGTCCACTAAACCTCTATGCTCTGTATTTTTCTGAGAAAGTTCTATAATCTCATCCATATTACCAATAAGCTCTTTTGTTTTTGTGGCAATGTATGTACTTTGATGCATAACATCTCTTGATTTATCTGTTGTTATAGCTAGATTTTCTTTTGTTTCTTTTGATGATGAGATAAGTCCTTGAGCAGACTCTGCTATTGTATTCATGTTTTCAGATGTTTTATTTGTCTCTTCTGATATCTCAACAACATTTTGTGTTATAAGATTTACATTAGCGCTAATCTCGCTAAGACTTTTTTGTGTACGCTCTGCAAGTTTTCTTACTTCATCAGCAACAACAGCAAAGCCTCTGCCATGCTCACCGGCTCTTGCCGCTTCAATAGCCGCATTTAGTGCAAGAAGATTTGTTTGATCCGCAATATCAGATATAATTGCTAATACATCTTTGATGTTTTTTGCTTGTTCTGTCAATGATGAAACTTTATTTACCAAGTCTTGTTGATGCTCACTACCTTGTTCTATAGAAGTAACAACATTATCCAATTCAGATATAAAACCATCTAAAACACTAAATGTTTTACCTAGGTCTTCAGTTACGGTTACAGCTGCTTCTTCAACAGCGTCAAGTCTGTTTCCTACTTCGGTTACCAAGGTATTTATATTTACAATTTTCTTATCAGCATGCGTAGCATTTTCAGTAAGCTGTTCAACGATATCGGTTAACTTTTTACTCTCTTCGGATGTTGCATTAGATACATCTTTAGCCTGAAAGACACTCTCTTTAAATGCAATAATCATAACATTTATAGCTTGTGAAATTTGTGAAATTTCATCTTTACCCTCTACAATTATGTCACATGTCAAATCCAGATTACTAGATACACACCCAATTTTTTCCAAAGAGCTACGAACACTTCTGTTTACGCCACGGCTAATTAGTAGGATAATTATAAATATTGCAACAGCAAAGATAGAGTAGCTAAGCAGTGTAATCATAGCGCTTGTATTGGCATCTGATTCTACTTCATCTAATAATATAGTGTTATTTTTAGCCAGCTCATCATCAACTTGCTTTAAAAGATTTATTTTTTTGGTAATAGTTTTAAACCATACAACACTGTCTATACCAAATCCACCTGTAGAAGCTTTATTTTTTGCAATTTCTCTCATGGTATTTACTTGATTAACAACAGGAGAATTTAATTTATTTTTATAAAAAGATTTTGATTCATCAGTAGCCATCGCTAAAAATGAGTCAAGATATCCATCTTGTTCAGCAACAAGCTGAATCCATTTGGCGAACATTCCAGCCCCAAACTTATCTGCTCCAAAAGTACCACTAAGTACCGCTCTTTCTATTCCTGCACGCTCTTTTGATTTTAAGAAGTTAGTGTAAGCATCAAGAGCTTTTACCAACTCTGGAGTATCTGCTAGTTTTGCAGTTAGCGAGACTATATTTAATATTTTTGCATTCATACCTGTATAGTAAGCAACTTCATCTTTTACGCTAATACCAAATGAATCTACTTTTGAGCGAATTTGTCCAATCTTGCCCATTTCTGCTCTAAACGATGATACATCATTTTGAAGTTCTTTAGGAAAAGAGTTTAAATCGAGTGAAGAGAGGTAAGTCTCTAATTCATTATACTTTTGTGTTGTTAAATCTCTTTGTCCCGGTAAGATATTTCCGAATTTTTTACCTTTTGAACCAAGAAAACCTGCACTGGCACCACGCTCTTTTTGCGTT
>DAOVJL010000164.1 GCA_030673275.1 Sulfurimonas sp. | reverse complement strand
CTTTACACTTGATTGTCTAGGTGGCTATAGAGAGAGGGAAACGCCTGGCTCCATTCCGAACCCAGAAGCTAAGCCTCTCATCGCTGATAATACTTGTCCTTTCAGGGCCGGAAATGTAGGTCGCTGCCTAGTTGATCAATTTTTACTTCACATTTGTAACCGATAATCTTACTTACAACTATTTTGTAAAAACTACTTTATTAATATTAACAATTAATCAAACTTTTAATATAATCACTCCTTAGAATTCAATTTAGGATAACTATGATATTAAATAAAAACTGGCATACCTTTTTAGAAAATGAATTACAAAAAGAATACTTTATCAAACTTCAAACATATATAGAATCAGAATATAAAACAAAAACTATTTTTCCAAAATATGAAAATATATTTAGAGCTTTCAATTTAATATCTCCTCAAGAAGTAAAAGTTGTAATTATTGGTCAAGATCCATATCATGGGATAAATCAAGCAAATGGTTTAGCTTTTTCTGTATGCAATGAGTGTAAAATACCTCCATCATTAAAAAATATTTTTAAAGAGTTAGGTGATGATATAGGTTGTAATACTCCAATAAACGGTAACTTGACTCAGTGGGCAGAGAGTGGTGTCTTACTTATTAATAGTGTTTTGAGTGTGATTGAATCAAAACCTAACTCTCACAAAAATATAGGTTGGGAAATATTCACTGATAGTGTAATACACCAACTCTCACTAAAGTATGATAATCTAGTTTTTATTTTATGGGGTAGTCCATCACAGAAAAAAGAGTCTTTAATAGACGGTAATAAACATCTAATATTAAAAGCTCCGCATCCATCACCATTATCTTCATATAGAGGTTTTTTTGGCTCCAAACCATTCTCTAAAGCAAATAGATATCTAAAGGCTAAAGGTAAAAAAGAGATAGATTGGTGTCTTACTTCACAGAAAACTTTGCTGTAACTGCTAAGTGATCAGAATATCCTTTTCCTTTATGTTTTCGTATTTTTGCACGTGAGATTTGCCATCTAAAAATCCGTTTCTTTTTAAACAGATACTTTTTATCAAAATTATCTATACTTTCGTGTATATAGGATATTCCCTTTTTATTTAAAAGTGATTGAGATATTAAGATATTGTCTAATGCTTCTTTTTTCCCTCTATAGATATATGAGTATCTATTATCTTTATCTGCATCATACCAGAGGTTGTAAAAATTATTTTCTATTAATTTGACATGTGAAGCTTTTTGATTTTGTTTTATACTTCTTAAAACATGGTTGATTCCAGTTTTTCCATTGGTGTCATTATGTTTTCTTTTTCTTTTAAATTTTATATGCTCTTCATAGTCTGAATTAAAATCTCCAAGAAGTATTATGTTTTTGTCAAATCCGATTTCATTTATTCTTTTTCTTAAAACTTTTGCAGATACTATTCTCATACTCTCAGGTCCAGCTTTTGACTTCCAGTGATTTGTAAATAGATACAAATCCTTGTTATTTATTTTAAATTTTGATTCTAAAATATTTCTATATTTGTATGATTCGGTTACACCGATTTCCTTTGAATAAATGAATCGGATTTTACTGAGTATTGCTACTTTTATATTTGTTTTTTTTCTATCTGCAATTTTATAATACTCGTAATATAAACCATTTTGTTTTAATGTATATCTTAAATCTTTGAGTGCCTGAAGTGATCCAATCTCTTGTAATGCTATGATGTCTGCATCTATTTCTTTAATAACTTTTGAAATATTTTTTAATTTTATTCGGTAGTTTTTTCTATTCCAGTTTGATTTTCCAAATGG
Organism: Sulfurimonas sp.; assembly: GCA_030673275.1. Taxonomy (GTDB): domain Bacteria; phylum Campylobacterota; class Campylobacteria; order Campylobacterales; family Sulfurimonadaceae; genus Sulfurimonas. The sequence continues at coordinate 1,940 of DAOVJL010000164.1, read as the reverse complement.
AATGTACTCTTTATATCTATCTTTGTCTTTTTTCAAATTAAAAAGATTCTCAACATTATACGTTGCAATTTTCAAAACAGTTTCTCCGTAAGCGAATGTTATCAATAGAAATAGTAGAGTTAATACACGCACTATTTAATGCCATTTAGTCTTAGTAAATTATCTGGATTTGCTTCTCGTCCCATTAGCTCTTTAAAGAGCAGTTCCATACTTTTTGCACCACCGCCGTTAAGAACTATATGTAGATATTCTTTTGCAGTTTTTGAATTAAATATACCTTCATCAACAACAGAGAAAAAAGCATCTGCACTTAATACTTCTGCCCATTTATAACTGTAATATCCTGCCGCATATCCACCGGCAAATATATGTGCAAATCCATTTTGAAATTTATTGTACACAGGTGTTTTTATAAGTGCTGTCTCTTTTCTTATACTATCAAGCAGGTTTTGAACTTCATCACCTTGGTAAAGTTTTGTATGAAGTTGAAAATCAAATATTGAGAACTCCAGCTGTCTTAACATTCCTGAGGCTGAAAGAAAGTTTTTACTGCGAACCAGTTTTTCAATCATCTCATCAGGAATAACTTCACCGGTTTTATGATGAGTTGCAAATAGTTTTAATACATGCGGTTCATAAGCAAAATTTTCTAAAAATTGAGATGGAAATTCAACCGCATCCCACTCAACTCCATTTACCCCACTAACCTCATTTTCATTTACAGAACTTAACATGTGATGAATAGCATGCCCCATCTCATGAAAAAGAGTAACAACATCATCATGTCTTAGCAGCGAAGGATTTTTATCAGTTGAAGGTGGAAAGTTACAAACAATGAAAGCTGATGCTAGTTGCTCAGTGTTGTTTTCATCTCTACAGTGAGTTTGAAAGTTATCCATCCAAGCACCACCTCTTTTACTCTCTCTTGCTTCTAAATCCAGGTATAGTCTGGCACGGAGTTTATCTTCTACATGCAGATTGTATGAGAACGCTTTTTTATCCCATAACTCTTCATCAACTTTTTCAAATTTAATGCCAAATAGTTTGTTTAAAAACTCAAACATACCATTTACTACACTTTTTTGCTCAAAGTATGGGCGGTACAGCTCTTCATCTAAATCATATTTCTCTTTTTTAAGAAGTTCGCTATAGTAAGCACTGTCAAAACTCTGTAGAGGCTTTGAAGCAATACTCTGAACCTCTTGAAGCTCCTTATGTGCTTGTGATTTAGAGTGAGCCAATAGTTTATCTAAAAAGCTTAATACACTTTTTTCATCTGTTGCCATTTTACTTGCAATTGAGTATTCAGCATAATTGCCAAAGCCTAAAAGCTTACTCATCTCATTTTTAAGTACTAACAGTTCATCAATGATTTTTGCATTCTCAGGTGCTCTTGTTACATAAGCTTTATAAAGATGTTCTCTAATCTTTGCATTTTTCCCATAAGTCATATATGCAATGTATGATGGCATTTGAAGAGTAAATTTATATTTTATCTCTCCATCTTCTTCAAATTTCGCACTCTCTAAATCACTTGACGGTAAGCCTTCTACATCTTTTTTATTTGTAATAATATACTCAAAAGCATTTGTTGCATCTAGAAGATTTTGAGAAAAATTATTTGATAGTTCACTCTTTTTTATGTTTATCTCTTGAAGTCTAGCTTTTGTCTCTTCATCTAAATGTGCACCACTTAGTTCAAAATGTAAAATATTAAGCTCTAAAACTCTGTTTTGCTCATAATTAAGAGTGCTTTGCTCATTAGTTTGTATCTCTTTATAAGCTCTGTAAATATCAATATTTTGTGAAAGTTTTGTAGAGTACTCTGTTATTATGGGCAAGGACTCAGCATATATTTCTTGAGTTTTATCTGTGTTGTTTACAGAATTCAGGTGTGATAGCGGAGTAAAAAATTGGTCTAAATACTCATCCATCATCTG
>DAOVJL010000023.1 GCA_030673275.1 Sulfurimonas sp. | reverse complement strand
TTGTCAAATGGTCCTGGTGACCCACTTGTGCTTAAAAAAGAGCAAGAGCAGATTAAAAAACTAATAGCAGCGAAAGTTCCTATGTTTGGAATCTGTCTCGGACACCAACTGTTATCTATCTCCCATGGATATGATACATTTAAACTAAAGTTTGGTCATCATGGTGGAAATCATCCTGTAAAAAATATAAAAACTGGTTTGGTAGAGATTACAGCACAAAATCATAATTATAATGTTCCGGATAATATCGTAGAGATTGCTGAAGTTACACACTCAAACCTTTTTGATAATACAATTGAGGGTCTAAAATATAATGACTCTCCAATATTTTCTGTACAACATCATCCAGAGTCTAGTCCTGGTCCAAAAGAGAGCAGATACATCTTCAATGAGTTTTTATCTTTAATAAAAAGATAAAAACTTCCCCCTTCTAACTATTTAGTGTTACTTAAGCGTTAAATTAAAGAAATAAATTAATAGAATTTTTAAATTTGTCATAATTATGTCAATATTTAAGAAATCTTAAATATTTATACTGTTAATATACTACTGTTAATTAGTCTAATAAATTTGTCATAATTTAAAAAGACTTAATTGTTTTGAATCTTTAAGGAGTCTATATATGGAGAATCGTCCATTAGAGTATGACTATACGGTTGCAAAGATGTTTATGCTTACAACAATTATTTTAGGAATTGTTGGTATGCTCGTCGGTGTTATTTTAGCTTTTCAACTCGCTTTTCCAGAACTAAATTTAGTTCTAGGTGAGGGTCTTGCTGAATACACAAACTTCAGTCGTCTTCGTCCACTGCATACAGATGCAGTAATATTTGGTTTTACGCTAAGTGGTATTTTTGCTACTTGGTATTATGTTGGTCAGCGTGTGTTAAAAGTATCAATGGCAGAGTCAAAACTATTGATGTTTTTGGGGAAATTACACTTTTGGCTATATTTAGTAGTAGTTGTATCGGTTGTTGTATCACTGTTAGCTGGTGTTACTACTTCAAAAGAGTATGCTGAATTTGAGTGGCCAATCGATATTGCAGTAGTTGTGGTATGGGTTATATTTGGTATGGGTATGTTTGGTCTTATCGGTATTCGCCGTGAAAAATCACTATATATCTCAATTTGGTACTATATTGCTACTTTCTTAGGTATAGCAATGCTTTACCTTTTTAACAATATGGAAATCCCTACAATTATGGGTACAGCTGCTGATGGTACATCAGGCATTGGTGCATGGTATCACTCAGTTTCTATGTACGCCGGTACAAATGATGCACTTGTTCAATGGTGGTATGGACATAATGCAGTTGCATTTGGTTTTACTGTTCCTATTGTTGCGATGATTTACTACTTTTTACCAAAAGAGTCTGGCCAAGCGATTTATTCATATAAGTTGTCTTTACTATCTTTCTGGGGATTGATGTTTGTATATTTATGGGCTGGTGGTCACCATCTTCTATATTCAACTGTTCCAGATTGGATGCAGACTATGGCATCAATTTTTTCAATAATCTTGATTCTTCCATCTTGGGGTTCTGCTATCAATATGCTTCTTACAATGAAGGGCGAGTGGCAACAAGTTGCAGCTTCTCCATTGATTAAGTTTATGGTACTAGGTTCAACTTTCTATATGTTCTCAACTTTAGAAGGTCCGATTCAAGCAATTAAATCAGTTAACGCGATTGCACACTTTACTGACTGGATTGTTGGTCACGTACATGATGGTACTCTTGGTTGGGTTGGTTTTATGATTATGGCTGCTCTTTACCATATGGCTCCACGTGTATTTAAGCGTGAAATTTATTCAAAAAGTTTAATGGCTGCACAATTCTGGATTCAAACTGTAGGTGTTACTTTATACTTCACTTCAATGTGGATTGCCGGTATTACTCAAGGTATGATGTGGCGTGCTCACGATGAATTTGGTAACTTAGCTTACTCTTTCATTGATACAGTAACTGTTCTTCACCCTTACTACGCTATCCGTGGTGTTGGTGGTCTATTATACTTAGTTGGTTTCTTAATGTTTGCATATAACATTTATAAAACTATGTCTGCTCGTCCTGTTGAAGAGTCTGAGCTACAAAATGCTTCGCCTATGGGCGCTTAAAAGAAAGGATTAAATTATGTTTCATTGGTTAGAAAAACATCCGTTCTTTTTTGCGGTAGGTGTGTTTTTAGTAATTTCGTTTGCTGGTTTAGTAGAGATTCTTCCAAACTTTGCACAGCAATCTCGTCCTGTAATCGGTACAGCTCCATACTCAACTTTAGAGTTAGCGGGTCGTCATGTTTATATAGCTAACAGTTGTAATGCTTGTCATTCACAACTTATTCGTCCATTTAAATCAGAAACTGACCGTTATGGTCACTACTCTTTAAGTGGTGAGTATGCTTATGACCGTCCTTTTCTTTGGGGGTCAAAAAGAACTGGTCCGGATTTAATGCGTGTAGGTAACTACCGTACTACTGACTGGCACGAAAATCATATGAAAGATCCAGCCGGTGTTGTTCCAGGTTCAATTATGCCTGCATACCGTTGGATGTTCACAAATGCTGCTGATATTGACACTGCTTTTGCAGAACAATTAACAATAGCAGAGTTCTTTTCAGTTCCTTATAACAAGCCTATTCCTATGAAAGATGGGTCAACTAAAATTGTTAAAATGGGTGGTAGTGTTGCAGAAGCAAATGCTTTAGCATTGGCTGAAGCAAAACTAATTGCAGCGGATATGAAAGATCAAGATGTTAAAGATGCAGTAGCAAACGGGGAGATTCCTGAGATCGTTGCTATTATTGCATATTTAAATAGTCTTAAGTAGAGGTTTGTAGTGGATATTGCACAACTTCAAGCTTACGGATACTTTACATTAATAACACTTCTTGTTATAGGGTTGTATGCGTACATATACCATCTATATACTAAGAAGAAAGATGTTGATGGGGTTGACTATGAAAGTTACAGCAATATGGCACTAAAAGATGATATAGATGATACTCCGGTAGCACCTGTGTCAGACGATAAAGAGAAATAGGAGAGATATATGAATAAGCTTTATCTTTGGGGAATTATCATTACCGTTCTTATGTTACTGTTCACATACATATCAGTAGCTGGTTCAGAGGGTGGTTTAAATGATGATATCGTCAATATGCTTGCGATTACAGGTGCTGTTGCACTTGTACTTATAACAGTTTTTGTTGTAATCAAGTATGTTCGTCAAATGCAAGTAGACAGTGCAACTGGTGATCTTGCAGATGAGAACTGGGACGGAATAGGTGAGTACAAAAATGAGGTGCCGACTGGTTGGGCAATCACATTTTTGCTTACTATGATTTGGGGTATGTGGTACTGGACAGTTGGATATCCAGTAAATTCATATTCACAAATAGGTGAATATAATGAAGACACAGCAGCTCACAATGCTAAATTTGAAGCACAGTATAAAGATATTACTGGTGACAGATTGGTAGAGATGGGCGAGTCAGTGTTCTTAGCTGAGTGTAAAGTTTGTCATGGTATCAATGCTGATGGTATTGATGGCAAGGCAGCTAACCTTAATATAAGAATTGATGCAAGCTCTGTTAAACATGTAATTGAGAATGGTTCAAATAACCAATTACTTGGTTTTGCAATGCCAATGCCTGATCGTAATGGGTTAATGAATGCAAATGCAGGTTATGCTCCAATTACTGATGCTGAAATTGAAAAAGTTTCTGCGTATGTTGCTAATGGTATGACAGGCGAAGGTGCTGATGTTTATGCTGGAACTTGTGCAATGTGTCATGGTGCTGATGGTACCGGTGTAGACAGTATGGGTCCAAACATTAAGAAATTCGATACAGCTTTAGTTACTAATGTTCTTAACTTTGGTAAAAAAGGCAGTATAGGTGCTATGCCTAAGTTTGAAAGACTTAATGCTAAACAAAAAGAAGCGGTTGGTGCTTACATCACTAGCTTAAGCGAATAAGGGGTCAGGTATGAATGAAAATAGAAGCCTATTTGCTCTTGATGGCATAACAGGTATGTTAATTGCAACTCTATTACTGATAGTTATTTTAGTTGTTTTAACTATTGTAAGCCTTAATGTACAAAATGCAAATGCAACAAACTATTATGATATTAAAGATGAACAATCAATTAAGATGTTTGGTTCTAAAGTTGAAGATCACGTAGTGACTGTAGGGAGTAAATAATGGAAAAGATTATTGCATGGGGTCTACTGTTTATGGCCGCTTATACAGCTTACATGGTTCTAACACCAAATCACCTATATATAGGTTAGGAAATTTATTGAATTTTTTAACTAGAGGGCTTTATGCCCTCATCCTTACACTACTGTTTCAAACATCACTTACAGCACAATATTTATATAAAGATGAAGTAATCTTCAATCCGGATTTTAATAATGAAGTTGAAAAACTGGGTTCCGAGCTATATGAAAAAACGGGAATATCTTTAAGACTGGTTATGCTTAAAGAGTTGCCAAATAAAATGAATATAGTTGAGTATGAAAAAGAGCTGATGAAAGATTTTAGTGAACCTACAATCTTACTCACTTTTTCAGAGATGAACTCAAAAGTAGATATTTTGGCTAGCGAGCCATCTTTATATGAGTATTTTGATAAAAAACAGGTACTGAGTCCTATCTCTTCACCGGTTCAAGCATTTGTAGTTGCACTTCTCAACATGGACTTTAGTGATATGACAAGTGGTGGAACAATACTGCCTCTTCTTGCCCAAAAAGCTAAAAAGGGTGAAGTGTTAGGTAAGTACTCCGGTTCTATGTTTAACGGTTATGCAGATATTGCAGAGCAGGTAGCAGAATCCAAAGGCATAGTATTGGAAAATGCAGTTGGCAGTGCTAATCAAACTAGTATCTTTTTTGTAAAAGTGTTGTTTTACGGTTTTATACTTTACGGTATAGTTCTTTATATAAGAAGAAAACTGTATTTAAGAAGGCAAAAACTTGAACATAAGTAACGGCAGAATCTGGCCATATGCAATTGGTGCATCAATTATATTTATCTTTGGTGCTTGTGTAGCAACTGTTATAATTGCAAACAAACTTCCTGTTGAGAAAAGTGATACTTATATGATGGGTTATCACGAAGCAGATGCTAAAGCTAATGAGCTTATAGAGGCTAGGATAGCATTTAACAAAAAGTATAAGATAGAGTATATTACAGATGGAATCAGCCAAGAAAGCAGTGTGATAAAATATAGGGTTACTGATTTGAACTCTAATCCAGTAGATAGTGCAAAGATTAAAGTTATAGTAACTAGACCAAATAACCATAAGCATGACCAAGAACTTAACACTCCAACAGTTCTTAATGGAGTTTACAGTTTCAATTCAATCACACTTGCTCAAGAGGGAAGATGGGATATTATGGCAAAAGTTAACGTGGACGATGTACAAAGATTTTATAATGTAAAAGCTGACACAAGAAACAAAGAGGTATACGAGTATTAAGCTTTTATAGGTAAAATAAGCCTATGCAAAAAGCTATAGATATAACAACAATAGTCCTGCCATCTGCTCGTGCAATTAGACATGAGCAACTAGCCATTGAGAGTTCGACTCTCTTTCTTCCTAACCATATAACTATGAGCGACTTTATATCCAAACTCTGCATTGTAAAAGATTTTAAAACTATTGACAGTGACAGCAGAGTTTTACTACTTTTAGAAGCTTCTGATTTTAATACCTTTTCTAAACTTCAAATCCAGAGAAACTTTTTTACATTTACAAAAAACTCATCATATATATTTAAATTTTTTGAAGAGCTGGCGCACGAGATGTATGACATAGATACTCTCGATACTTCAGATATTTATGGTGAATATGAAGAACATATAGCGATACTTCAAGAACTCTATAAAAGGTATGAGCTGTTATGTAAAGAGAAAAAAGTTCTTGATAAAATATTTTTACCCAAACTATATAGATTTAACGATATATATGCAAAGAGTCATAAAAATATAGAGTTACATGTAGATGGACATTTAACAAATTTTGAGTTAGAACTTTTAGAAAAATGTTGTGAGTTTAGCAGCGTGAATATTATATTTAATACTACTAAATTTAATACTAAGATGCAGAGTAAGTTTTTAGCCTTGGGCATAGAACTAGATGCTGGCTTTAAGTATAAGATTTTATTGAATGATAGAGAGATAGTTAGCAAAGATAGGGTAGAGAAAAACCGTGAAGTGACATGTGAATCATTTAGTGAGCCAATTTTACAGATTGCTTTTGTTAAAAAGAGAGTATATGATTTTATTCAAAAGGGTTATAGACCTGAAAATATAGCAGTTATTTTGCCCGATGAAAGTATGGCTTCATCGCTTAAAGCATTTGATGAGAAGTCAAACTTTAACTTCGCTATGGGTGAGTCATTTAAAACAACTAAAATATATGAAAAATTGAACTCTACATGTCAATTTATTGAACAAGACTCAAAAGAGAATGAAGCAAGACTACAGAGAGTCGGTGATGGTTTTTATATGGAACTTCGCAGTATCTACTATAAAAAAAGCAATGAAGTAGATATATTAGAGTTTTTACAAAAATATAAAGATGAGTTTAGCGATAAAAAAGCAGTGAAAATTTACGAAGAGGAACTTTACAGCTTTAAAAATATTTTGCCATATATGAAAGAGATGGGTGTTAAATCTTTGTTATCAGTATTTCTGCAAAGATTAGCTGGACGAACGCTTGATGATGTCCGCGGTGGAAAAATAACTGTTATGGGAGTATTAGAGACTCGTTCAGTGCAGTTTGACGCTGTTGTGATTATAGACTTTTCTGACAGTAATGTTCCAAAAAAGAGCGATAAAGATATGTTTTTAAACACAAGCATAAGAGAGATGGCAAATCTTCCGACTATGAGTGACAGAGAGAACCTTCAAAAACACTATTATGAGATGTTAATAAGCAGAAGCAAAGAGGTTGCAATCTCATTTATTAAATCAAGTGAGAGTAGCGGCTCTAGATTTTTAAAGCAGCTTGGTATTAAAGAGCAAACTTTACATGTAGAATCTGAGTATGTAAATATCCTTTTTGAGTCTAAAAACATACATGTAGAAAAAGATGATGAGATAAAAGAAGAATACAGTTTTAAAAATAAAAAATTATCAGCAACTAGACTAAAAACATTTTTGACATGTAAAAGAAAATACTACTACAAATATGTAAAACATATTTATGGACATGAGATACCAAAAGATATGCCTAAAGAGTATGAGATAGGTCTTGATGTACATAATGCTCTTCAAGAACTCTATACTAAAAAGAACTTATATAATAATGTGGACGAGTTAAAAAGAGATCTACATGCAGAACTGGATAGTGCTTGCGGAGAGAGTGAGCTTGAGAAATATCTGATAGCGATGCAAAAAAGAAATCTGGATAAGTTTTGTAATGAAGAAATTCAAAGATTTACAGATGGTTGGCAAGTGCATAAGTGTGAAGAGAAATTGGAGTGCAGCTTTTCAGGCATAACATTAGAGGGCGTGATTGACAGAGTAGATAAACGTGAGAACGAGATAGAAGTACTTGACTATAAAACTGGTAAATATCCTATATACACAGAGAAAAATTTTACAGATGCTACAGACTTTCAACTTGAGTTTTATTACTTATTGGCTGGTGGGCTAGGCAGTGTTGCAGGGTGTGGATACTATGACCTCAAAGAATCCAAAATAGTGAACGAAGCATTTTTGACAGAGAAGTTAGCTGTTCTAGAATCACATGTTAAAGATTTACTTAACATTGAAGATGTGAATTTCAAGATGTGTGAAGATACAAAAAACTGTCTTTTTTGTGATTACAAAATTATGTGTGGTAGAGAGTAATGTTTATAAATAATCTTTGCTTTGAAGCGAGTGCAGGAAGCGGAAAAACTTTTATGCTTGTTGTACGTTATCTCTCTTTGCTTTTTGGTGGTGCCGCACCTTCTAAAATTTTGGCGCTGACTTTTACAAATAAGGCTGCAAGTGAGATGCAGGAGAGAATAGTACAAACACTTGAAGAGCTTGAGAGCAGAGGGGAACTTGATGAGATAGTAAAAGTTACTGAGCTTTCACGTGAGTATCTGCTTGAAAATCGTCAGAGAGTTTTAAATGAGTTTTTAAATGCCCATACAAAAATAATGACGATAGACAGTTTTTTTACTTCAATACTCAGAAAGTTTTCTTTATATGCCTCTTTGATGCCGGATTTTTCTACCTTTGCTTCACAGCACGAACTTAAACTTCTTTCTCGATTTTTAAAAGAGGTGAGTGTAGCTGGCAAGAAAGATACACTTATCACTCTTTCACTTCAATCAAAAAAACGACTTACTGATATATTTGGACTTTTAGATGAGTTTTATATCAAGTTTGCTGAACTCAAGCATATAGAGTTTTCAAAGCAAAATTATTTGCAGTTTGAAGATGAAGCTCTTTCTTACATGTCAGAGTTGCGAAGTTTAGTTGAGTCTTGTGACGCTGCATCTTCAACAGTCATAAAAGCTGTACAAGCTGAGAGTTTTGATGAGTTAAGTGCAAAGAGTTGGATAGGCAGAGAGTCATTAGATTATAGAACTTTTTCTAAATGTTTTACACCTGCTATGGACTCGTTGTTAGTAAAAATACAAGAAGCAATTAAAAATCAAAACCGAGCTCGTGAGCAGAACTTCTTTTTCTCGATAAAAGAGTTGGTGGATATCTACGCTAAAAGTAAAAAAGCTCTCTATATGGATGACAGTGAACTTAGTTTTTCTGATGTGACATCTCTGGTTTATGAAATTTTGAATCTTATAGATGATAGTGAATTTCTATATTTTAGACTCGATTCTCAGATAGAACATATGTTACTAGATGAGTTTCAAGATACGAGTATCTTGCAGTATGAGATTATGAAACCTCTTATAAATGAGATTACATCTGGAGAAGGAATCTTTGAAAATGGAAGTTTCTTTTTTGTTGGAGATGTTAAGCAGTCTATTTATAGATTTCGCGGCGGTGTTTCTGCTCTGTTTGGAGTTGTAAAGCAAGAGAACAATACACATGTAGAGAAACTTCTAACAAACTACCGCTCACAAAAGGAGATAATAGCGTTTGTCAATACTGCTTTTGAGGGCAGGATAAAGAACTACTCTGCCCAGCTGGTAAGACAAGAAGCTAATGGCGGTTATGTAGAAGTTGTACAAAATGATGAACTTTTAGAAGAGGTCACGGCTAAGGTTCGATTACTTTTAAATAGTGGTGCCAATATAAATGAGATAGCTATTCTTTGTGCTACAAATGGCGATGGAGAACAGGTAAAGCAGACATTAAACTCTGAAAATATAGAAGTAGTGACAGAGACAACAACGAAACTGATAAATCAAAAAAGTGTAAAAGCTATTTTGGAGTATTTGAAGTATCTCTATTTTCATGAAGATATCTACATGTATAATTTTTTCGCTCTCATCTCACAAGAAGTAAGAAGTGTTAAAAAAGTTGATTTTAATGAAGTCAAGATTTTAGATGTAGTAAAAAGAGTTATTAATGAGTATAAACTTTTTAGCGATGACTTTAATATTATTAGATTTTTGAGTGCAGTCTCTAACTACAGTGATATTGAGGCACTTCTTTTTGAGTATGAGCGTTTAGATGTAAGTGCTGCATC
>DAOVJL010000198.1 GCA_030673275.1 Sulfurimonas sp. | reverse complement strand
TAACCGTCACTGAAACGATTTGGAATAATGGCTTCAAGCGGATATGGAATTTGTCTAAAAAAATCTACCATAATCGCAGTAGAACTAACCCCGTCAACATCATAATCACCAACAATGGTTATCTTTTTGTTTTCTCTTATTGCATCGGCTATTTTTTTAGCAGCTTTTTGGGAGTCTTGAAGCAGGGCAGGGTTTGGGATTTGTGAAAGTTTTTTTTCTTCGTTATCAAATCTTAAAGATAGCAGCTCGAAAAGAGCTATCTTGTCTAAGATCTGAATGTTATGAAACAATTGTTATTAGTCAGCGTTTAACGACGCTTTAACAAAAGCTAAAATAGATGGATTTGGAGTTTGAAGTCTTGATGTAAACTCTGGGTGAAATTGAACACCTAAAAACCAAGGGTGACCCTCGATTTCTACCGTTTCTATTAGCCCGTTAGATTCACCGGTAACAATCATACCAGCTTTTTCTAACTGTTCGCGATAAGTAGGATTTGCTTCATAACGGTGGCGATGTCTCTCATAAATAGTCTTCTCACCATTGTAAGCTTCTCTTAAAATCGAGCCCTCTTTAGTATTACATTCGTACTCTCCAAGTCTTAGGGTTCCACCCATTGGCGATTGGTGAGTTCTAAGTTGAAAGTTTCCACTTTGATCCATGAAGTTGTCGATTAGGTAAACCATTGGATGAGGTGTGTTTTCATCAAACTCAATAGAGTTTGCACCCTCTAAGCCAAGAACATTTCTAGCATACTCAACAAGTGTTAGTTGCATTCCAAGGCAGATACCTAAATATGGAACTTTGTTTACACGAGCATACTCAATAGCTTTGATTTTTCCTTCAATCCCACGATTTCCAAAACCGCCGGCAACTAAAACAGAGTCACAGTCACCTAAAAGAGCTTGGGCTCCTCTCTCTTCAATCTCCTCAGAATCAACCCAGTTGATTTCAATTCTTGTATCTAGATGAGCACCACAGTGAATAAGTGACTCAGTTAAAGATTTATAAGCTTCTTTAAGTTCAAGATATTTTCCAACAAAACCAACAACTGTTTTATTTTTAGGCTGAACAATTTTCTTGACTAAAGTATCCCACTCTTCCATATCAGGATTCAGGTCACCTAAATCTAACTCTTTTGAGATAGGTTTTAATATATTTTGTCTTAAAAATGTAACAGGAATATCGTAGATAGTTGATGCATCAAGTGCTTCTATTACAGAGTCTTGTGAAACATCACAACTCATTGCAAGTTTTTTCTTGAAAGCCTTTGGCAGAGCATTTTCACTTCTGGCGATTATCATCTGAGGAGTAATACCGATACGGCGAAGCTCTTGAACCGAGTGCTGTGTCGGTTTAGATTTTAACTCACCGGCAGCTTTGATAAAAGGAATAAGCGTTACATGTATAAAGAATGTTCCGGCAACATCATCATCATGTTTCATTTGACGAATAGCTTCCATAAAAGGAAGTCCCTCAATATCACCAACTGTGCCACCAAGCTCTACAACAAGAATTTCATGCCCATCACCAGCTTTTTTGATACGGCTTACAATCTCACCAACAATATGAGGAACAACCTGAATGGTTTGACCAAGGTAACCACCGGCACGCTCACGCTCAATAACGCTTGAATATACTTGACCGGTAGTAAAGTTACTGGATTTTAAAAAAGAAGTATCTAAAAATCTTTCATAGTTTCCGATGTCAAGGTCAGTTTCTGCTCCATCTTTTGTAACAAAAACTTCACCATGCTCTAGCGGACTCATAGTTCCAGGGTCAACATTTATGTATGGATCGATTTTTAGCATGCCCACATTTTTACCAGAGTGTTTAAGTAAAGTACCAACGCTGGCAGCTGTTACTCCTTTTCCAAGAGAACTTAAAACCCCACCGGTAACAAAAATGTATTTAGTCATGTAAAAACTCCAAAATGTTAAATAATGAACGCGATTATAATATAGAATCTCTTAAAATCTGTATAGCTCTTTTTAATTTAGTTGATTTATGCGGCATAAGCTAAAAGATTCTTTCGCTACAATAGTATTATTTTAATAATTGGAAAATTTTTCATGGATTCTGCACTTTTTTATATAGTTATGGCACTTGGTGTCTCAACAGTGTTAAACCTGTTTTTAAAACGATTGGGTGTTTCACAGATAATAGGCTATATTTTAACTGGTACCATTTTGGTATATCTTTTTGATTTAAGAGATATGGATGATGCGTCTACGTTAGAGCATATAGGTGAGTTTGGTATAGTTTTTTTGATGTTTACTATAGGGCTTGAGATATCTTTGGCAAAAATGAACAGTATGAAAACAGAGATATTTTTGAATGGGTTTATGCAAGTTGGTTTTACCACCTTGATAGTTTATGCTATTACTCACTATCTTTTTGAACTTGAGTCCATTTCGGCTATTATAGTTTCACTGGCTTTTGCACTCTCATCTACAGCTGTGGTACTCAGCTACTTAAAAAGTTCAAAAGAGATACACAATCCTTATGGTCAGCGTGCAACAGGGATACTTATTTTTCAAGATATTGCAGTTATCCCTATTTTAATTCTTCTGGGGTTTTTGACAAGTGAGGGAGATCAGTCAGTCGCAGTTATTTTGAAAGATACTATTGTGAGTGCCGTTATAGTTATGATACTTATGTTTGTTGTGGGTAAAAGAGTTACAACTTGGCTTCTGCACTTCTCAGCTTCAAGTGAGGTTGATGAACTTTTTATGGGTTCAGTTCTTTTTATTTTTATTAGTGCCTCTCTTTTAGCCTCATATATGGGCTTTACATACTCTCTTGGTGCTTTTGTCGCTGGTATGATTATAGCTGAGACTAAATATCATCATAAGGTTGAGACGGATATCGCGCCATTTAAAGATATCCTGCTTGGTACATTTTTTATCATAGTCGGTATGAAAGTTGATGTGCTCTATTTTATAAATAATATTGGGATTATTATAGGTATATTTTTGATTGTATTGGTTTTAAAAAGTATTATCATGTACCTTTTGCTTCGTATTACATCTTCACATGTACTCTCGCTTAAAACAGCTTTGGCACTCTCTCAGGTTGGAGAGTTTTCTTTTGTAATATTCGCTGTTGCCAGTGTAGGTGGGCTATTGGATAAAGAGTTGGAATCTCTCTTAATTTTAGTTGTAATTTTTTCTATGATGATCACTCCATTTTTTATATCTAAAATCAACAG
>DAOVJL010000130.1 GCA_030673275.1 Sulfurimonas sp. | reverse complement strand
TTAACTTTGTTAAGTTTAATTTTTATTACAGTATCATTAAAGAAAAAAAGTGAAAATATGCAAACAATTATAAATGAATACTTTCTAGAACTAGTAGCTGCTATTTCTGTTATAGCTCTGCTGTTGCTGTACACTTTAGTAAAAATATCAAATAAAAAAGCAGATGTTGACTCAGAAGAAGAGATTGAACTTGAGACTAAACCTGTTGAAGTAGATTTAAATAAGCAAGAGATAAAACCAAAAGAAGAAGCAGGAGCAAAACCTGAAAGTAAACCGGATGTTCCTGTTAAAACACAGAGAATAAAAAGAGAAATAGTACCTCATGACAAAATTAAAAAAGATGATTTCTCCATATTTAAAGATGTAAAAATTTTAATTGCTGAGGATAATGTTATTAACCAAAAGGTTATAACTAGTCTTTTGGCAAGTTCAGGAATATATATTGCAATAGCAAATAATGGACAGGAATGTCTTGATATTTTAAAAGATGATAGTGATTTTTCCATTATCTTTATGGATGCTCACATGCCAATAATAGATGGTTTTCAAACTACAAGACTGATTAGAAAAAACCCAGATTATGATCACTTGCCTATCGTTGCACTTAGTGGGGATACAGCAGCAGATGATATTAAAAACATGATGAATGTCGGTATGGAAGCACACCTTGAAAAACCGTTAAGGATGAATCCTTTTTACGATATGCTTTACATATATACTACCGGTGATGAAGGTAAAGAAAATTCTATACAATCCAATAATAATATATCAGAAGAGTTTGATAGCAATAAAGGATTAAATATATGCGGAGGAGATAATGAGTTCTACCTAGAAATATTAAATGATTTCTTATCAAAATATACTGACTCCGCAAATAACCTTCAAAAACAGATAAACGATACTAATTCTATTGATGCTGATAAGATGCTTTTAGACATTGCTGGTATTGCTGCAAATATTGGAGCTGACAATCTACATACAATTGCTTTAGATTTAAAAGATAGTATCTCCCATCCGGAAGACTTAGAGTATATAAGCTACTTGAAAGAGTATAAAAGATCTTTAACTAAAGTTTGCGAAGCTATTGAAGAATATAAAGCCTCCTAAACAGCTAAAATCATCCACCACCTAAAGCTTTTTTAACATGTTCATCAGCCATAGTCACATTCCACTCAGGTTCCCATACTAGTTCTATCTCAACCTCTTTTATATTAGCCATCTTTTGAACTGCCTCTTTTACCCACTGCTGAATCAGTTGGTGCATTGGACATGCTTTTGTTGATAGAGTCATAGTTACATGAGCATTACCATCATCATCACATGAAGCATCATAAATAAGCCCCATCTCAACAAGATTAAAACCCACTTCTGGGTCAATTACATTTGATATAGCTAAAAATAGTTCTTCTTTTGAATACATCATATTAATTCCTTAATTTTATTTATAATTTATCATATATAAAACACTTCTTAAAAATGCAATAGCTCCAACAACTAAAAATGAAGCGCCTGCTTTTATGAGAGTATCGTCTTGCAGTAAAATAGCAACAGCTACTATACTGACACCAAGAGCAGCAAACAAAAATTGTGCTTGCGAACTTTTTGGAGGAACCATATCTGCAAGCATTGGAACCTTTTGTTTTCCTACAAGAGGAGAAAATCTTTCAAACCATACAAGAAATGGAACTATTTTATATACATGTCCAGTTACTGCAAAGCCAAAAAAACCAAAAAATATCAACCAACCAGCACTTAAAAGCAGAGGCTCATAGCCTACAACTAAATAAGATATACCAAGAATTAAAGATATTAGCATAGAAAAATATGCAAAAATAAGTGACATTGCATAAATATCTATCTCTTTTCTTGCTCTTGTTTTATATATAGTAAATATTAGGTAAAAATAAATAATGAGCGATAAACTTGCCAAAAAATAACCTAAATATTCTAAAAAAAGATAATCAATAAAAGAAGATGACACTACAGATAATACAGCCAGACTCATTATAATCATGGCAATCTCTAATGGTTTTTTAGAAAATCCATGTGAGAGTCCAAACATAGGCAGTAAAACAACAGAGAGTCCCATGAGCGTTATTATTATATATCCGCCAACTACCAAAAACACATGACTTCTAAGTAGAGAGTTTATATCTACATCTATAGTTCCTGCATACCCCAAAGCCATTACGAGACCAAAAATAATTCCAAAAAACAGAAATATATTTGATATAAGAATACTGCTCATAACAAGATTAAATTTTTCTACTTTTTTAATAGTTAAAAATATCTCCATAACAAAAATCATCATAGCTATTAAAACAATGACACCTCCATAAGGAAGCAATGCAGCAGAACTTAAAAATCCAGCTGCCATCAATACTGTACCAATTCCAAGAAGCGGCCATATTGCATAAAAAAGCTCAACTCCAAAGTGCCCAACTTCTAAAACTACTGGAACCAACTGTGCCATTGCACCAAATATAGTCATCATTATAAAGCCGAGTAAAAAAATATGTACAAAGCTTAATACTTTTGTGTCTAATAATGATATGTTTTCAGTAGAAAAAAAGAATAAGAATATAGTAGCAAATAGGTAAAACAAACTCCCCAGTATAAAAAATGGAGAGATAAGCTTAAAAGGAGGTGCAAAATCTTGCGAGACAGAGAACATTTTAACTATCTAGTGGCAAGTGTTTTGATCAAAATCAGTATTGGCTGTTGAAGAATTATTACTACTAAATATGATTTTTACTAAACCGCCCTCTTCTTCAACTTCATGAGAAATATCATCTCCTAGTTTTGCAAAAAGTCCACCTGGAGCTTTGTGGTTAATCATAACAAGTTTAGAGTCTGTTCCTTTAATAAGTTTCAAACCACACATAGCATTTACCATTGGCTCTGGCGGACCACATTTTGACGTATCAAAATAATAAGTGCTTTGTCCATCTTCTTCTAGTTTAAAAAAATCTACAGTTGCCCCGGTAACTTCTATCTGAGAGGCTTCACTTGGAATTAGAGACATAAATAATCCTTTTTTTAATTATAAGATTAATTATATTTAATATTTTGACATGTAGTGTTGATTTGTGTCAACAATAGGTCAGTTTTATCTAATCTGTCCACTGCCGTAAATCTTAAACTTATAAGTAGTTAAGCCTTCTATACCCATCGGTCCGCGAGCATGAAGCTTATTTGTGCTTATTCCAACCTCTGCACCAAAACCAAAAGCTCCACCATCTGTAAATCTTGTAGAAGCATTTACATAAACAGCAGCCGCATCAATAGCATTTAAAAACTCTTCTGCAGAAGTGATATTTTCGGTGATAATTGCTTCTGAATGACCTGAGCCAAATTTAACTATATGTTCAATTGCACCCTCAACCCCATCAACAACTTTTATATTTAAAATATTTGCTAAGTATTCCGTATCATAATCCTCATCAGTTGCATGTTCAGCTTCTATGATTGTCTGAGTCTCTAAACATCCCTTTAATTCAGTGTGCGCCTTATCAAACTCCACTTTTAGTTTTGGAAGTGCATCTGAAGCTATCGCTCTGTCAACTAGCAAAGTTTCCATTGCATTACAAACACCCGGTCTTTGTACTTTTGCATTAATTGCAATTGCAATTGCATTATCAAGTTTTGCATCCTTATCTATATAAGTATGGCACTGCCCTTTATCATGTTTAACTACACTTACCGTTGCATTTTCACTTACATACTTAATAAGCCCTGCTCCACCACGAGGAATAATCAAATCAACATACTTATCCATCTTTATAAGTTTTGCTACACCCTCTCTTGAAGAGTCAGGAATCAGTGATATTAGGGATGATGGCAAGTCATTTTCAATCAGAACATCTTTTAAAACTTCTGCTATTGCTCTATTTGAGTGTTGGGCCTCTTTTCCACCTTTTAGCACACATACATTTGAACTTTTAAAGCACAGAGCTGCTGTATCACTTGTAACATTTGGACGAGACTCATAGATGATACCTATAACACCGATAGGGATAGATACTTTTTCAATTTTAAGCCCATCTTCTGTCACCCAACCATCAAGAACACGACCAACAGGCTCTTTTAGTGCTGCTATCTCTTCAATTGCCACAGCCATTGCATCAATACGACCTTCATCCAAAAAGAGTCTATCCATCAATGCAGATGTTAGTGAGTTTTTCTCTCCATCTGACATGTCAAGTGCATTTGCCTCAAGCAAATTTGTAGTATTGTTTCTAAGAGCCCCCGCCATCTCTTTTAAAATTCTATTTTTTTCTGAGCCACTTATAGTTGATAATACCCTACTGCCACTCTTTGCTTCTTCTAAAAATTGTTCCATATTTTTTATACCTTATAATTATTAATGCTATAATATCATAAAATAATAAACTTTAGTCGCCTTAGCGGCGCCAGCGAAGATAGAGGGACTTGTTCCTCTATCGAATTAATTAAATGAAGGTTTCTTTCATTTTATAGAATAAATTTAAGGAATAAATATGGAACAATTTTTAGAAGAAGCAAAGTCAGGTAGTAGAATTTTATTTACAATAAGCGGAGCAGAAAAAAAT
>DAOVJL010000215.1 GCA_030673275.1 Sulfurimonas sp. | reverse complement strand
AGCCGTCGGTATATATTTTTGTGAATCTGATTTGGTCTTTACGCAGAGTCTCATAAAGTTTATGGTCATGAATTTGAACTTTTTTAGAGTAAGCTTTTACACTTGAAGAGTTAAAATCACCCTCTAAAACTGCTCCACTCTCAGGATCAACCAAAGAAGCAAAGCCCATCTCTGGTGGATTTTCCTCCAACCTGTCTCGAACAATAATTGAGATTACTTCATGTTTTCTAGCAAGTAATTTAAAATCTGGAATCTCAAAATAATCTCCAATAACTAAAATAAGAGACTTTCTCTTTAGTCTTTTAAAAAGAGTGTCTGCAATAAATTTGAAATCAACCTTTTTATTTATTGCATCAAAACTTAGGACTTCATCTACATATTTTTGAATTTGATGCAGTTTTTTACTAGGTTTTGAGTTGGATATCATCTCATCCGTAAAGATGTATGAACTCAGTAAGTCACCATTTTTAAGTGTTGAAAAACTAAGCAGTGCAGCAACTTCTGCTATTGTCTCCTGCTTAAACTTCTTAGAGCCAAAATGCACGCTTCCGTTTAAAACAGAAACCAGAACAACATTGAGTTCTCTCTCTTCACGAAAGATTTTAATAAATGGCTTCTGCATCTTAGCTGTAATATTCCAGTCAATATGGCGAATATCATCTCCCGCCATATACTCACGAAGCTCTATAAAGTCATAACCCTCTCCTTGAAAGATAGAAGGATTGTTACCGACCATTTCGCTAAAGACTTGACGCCTTGCACGAACTAATATTTTTTGCAGTTTGCTCATAAAGAAACCTACGGTATCGCTACAGTCTCTAAAACTTTTTGGATTATCTCATCTGTAGTAATGCCCTCAGCCTCTGCTTCGTAAGTTAAAACTATACGATGTCTCATAAGCTCTTTTGCAATAAATGCAACATCAACAGGAGTTACAAAATCTTTCTTACGCATAAACGCCATTGCTTTTACAGCTTTAAACATGTCAATACTGACACGAGGAGAGGCTCCAAACTGGATATAGTCTTTAATCTCATCAAGTCCATACTCGCTTGGGTTTCTTGTAGCATTTACAAGTTCTATCATATATGATTCTACTTCTTCGTCTACATGTACATCTTTTATGGCCGCTTTGATAGCGTTTAAATCATCATGCGTTACAACAGCTTCTATTGTTTCAAGGTTACCGCTTGAGATACGTCTTGCAATTTCCAACTCTTCTTCTTTTGTATTATAATCAACTATAAGCTTTAACATAAATCTATCTAGTTGAGCCTCTGGAAGTTGGTAAACACCCTCTTGTTCAACTGGATTTTGAGTAGCCATAACAAAAAATGGAGGCTCTAACTTAAATGTTGTATCTCCCAAAGTAACCTGTCTTTCCTGCATAACTTCAAGCAGAGCTGATTGAACTTTGGCAGGGGCACGGTTGATTTCATCTGCTAAAAGAAGGTTTGTAAAAACAGGACCTTTTTTGATTTTAAAACTATTGTTTTGCGGGTCATAAATCTCTGCACCAAGTATATCTGATGGGAGTAAGTCTGGCGTAAACTGAGCGCGTTTAAAATTTAGTCCTAAACTCTGTGCCAGTGCATTTACCGTTGTAGTCTTTGCAAGTCCCGGAACACCCTCTATAAGAATATGTCCATCACATAACAGTGCAATAAGAAGAGAATCAATCATCTTCTCCTGTCCAACAACTACTTTAGAAACTTCTTTTTTAATCAACTCTATCTTAGAAATCATAAGCTTTTAGCCTTAAATGTAAATTGACAAAAGTATAACAAAATGGGGTTAATGATTGGAAAAAGCTCAAGTACTACAGATTATAATTCTAAACCTATAACCTTACTTATGCCATCTTTTTTTATCATCTCATTTAACTTTATTGCAACATTTTCTTTGGCCACATTATAACCTTGTGTAGATTGACCTACAATATTTAGTTTATTGCTTCCTATAATAGAACCTCTGTAATCTCTAACCATAATATATATTGCAGCGCGAGCTATCATAAATCCATATGCACGAGCTTTATTGATTTTTGATGCGATTGTTATTATGAAGTGTTTTTCGCCGGTATTGTATTGAATTTGTAGATTTCTTGCACTTAAACCCTGACCTATGGGAGCGATTAAAGCACTTGATTCTGGATCACCTTCAATACCAAACGTAATACTCGAGAGCAATTTATCATAATCACTGTTTACAGCTTCAACTCTGTTAACATAATCTTTGCTATCAAAATTTTTATTAAGTACATTCATTATAATCAGGGTATTTGGAACATCTGCAATATCATTTTTTGCTTTGTTATAAATACTGAGTTGCTTTATTGCATTATATCTCTCTACTGTCTCTTTTTGTTTGTCAATAAAAGCAAATTTTTGATCAAGCTCATTTTTTAAACTATCAAATAACTTTTGT
Source organism: Sulfurimonas sp. (assembly GCA_030673275.1). Taxonomy (GTDB): domain Bacteria; phylum Campylobacterota; class Campylobacteria; order Campylobacterales; family Sulfurimonadaceae; genus Sulfurimonas. The sequence continues at coordinate 627 of DAOVJL010000215.1, read as the reverse complement.
TTATCTGATTTAATCAAAACCATGTGTCTTCTAAAACCAAAACCTTTAGAGTTAAGAACTTCATAATTGCTCATACGGAGTTTTTTAACATCGCTTTGAATCTTATTTGAGACAGTTGATTGATAACTGCTTCTTACGCCCTCTTGAACAAGCTCTTTAGAGTCGAATTGTGATGCTATAGAGACACTCAGAGTTGATGCCATATTATTCAGTGCATTTTTTATAGCTTCATCTTTATTTTGAGCTTCACCTACAGCATAAAGTATTGTATCAGTTGAGGCAGGAGGATTTGTATACCAAGCCGGAACTCCTGTTTTTGAAGTTGAAGTTGGAGTTAAATCTATACTCTTTTGAGTACCGCAACCAGATAAAAACAACAAGCTAAGCAGTATTGCTGTTATAAAAAATTTCATATTTATCATATTTTCACCTTAGTAACTGTTCTTGGGTTTTACTATCTTTGTCAATCAGTCTTTGTATTCTTATAAATGCTCTACTTACTTCTTCAACAGGCTCTATAACCAAATCATCTGCAAGCTTATAGTAGTTTTGTGCTTCCTTATAATCTGCCTGTGCCTCTTTGATAACACCTAGATTATAAAACGGAACATAACTTTTTTGATTTGT
>DAOVJL010000187.1 GCA_030673275.1 Sulfurimonas sp. | reverse complement strand
CAACCGGTGGACTTGGCTACCCTGCTCTAGGAGCTGAGGGAGACGGCTACGAGATGGCTAGAGAGTTAGGTCATAATACAACTGAGCTTCATCCCGCTATGATGCCTCTTCGCACTAAAGAGGAGTGGGTTAAAAATTGCCGTGCTGATACAATTGCCAAAGTTGAACTTAGAGTTGATTTGAAAAAGCATAAAAAGCTCAAAGCAAGCGGAGATTTGATTTTTACAAAGAGCGGTATTAGAGGTCCCGTTGTTCTCGATTTTGCAAGAGAGATAACCCCTCTTATAGAAAAATATGGCGAAGTTCCAATACTTTTAAACCTTACAAAAGGGATGAACGAAGAGCAATTAACAAAACATATAAAAAATGAAGCAGCAGAGAATTCTGAATCAGAAGTGCTAAAACATGTCTGTACCCTGCTTCCTGAACCTCTTTCTTTAGAATTACTTCATCTAGCGGATATAAGCCCTCAGGATAGATACTCTAAGATTTCAGGTGCACAAAAAGCTAAACTCATAAATCTACTAGCTTGGACTCCACTAACTGTTACAGGGCATGACGGCTTTAAAATGGCTATGATTACTCGTGGTGGTATTAACCTAAAAGAGATAGACCCAAAAACAATGCAGAGTAAGGTTGTAGATGGTTTATATTTTTGTGGAGAGGTTATGAACCTTGATGGTCCATGTGGAGGTTATAATCTTCAGTGGTCATTTGCCAGTGGCTATCTGGCTGGAAAACTTAAGTCTTAAACTGCTCAAGCTTATGTGTTAGTGATGTAGTCATTTCATTTAAATGCTCAGATGCAGAGGCTATCTCTTCTACACTTCTTGCATTGTTTGTTGAAATACTGTTTATTTCACCTATTCTATCCGAGATAGAGGTTATATTAACAGCAGCTGTTTCTAGTTCATCTACCGTTTTATCAGTGGCTTTTGTTGCACTATCTACAATGTTGGCGGTTTTATTAATTTTTTCTTCCACTTCATTTGATAGCATAACTAACTCATCCATCTGCTTTGAATTAAAACTCATCTGCTCATGAGCGGCACTGCTAGACTGCACAATAATATTAATAGTAGCATTTATCTCTGTCAATGTTTTTTGTGTTCTCTCTGCTAGTTTTCTAACTTCATCAGCAACAACTGCAAAACCTCGCCCATGTTCTCCTGCACGTGCGGCTTCAATTGCTGCATTTAATGCAAGTAAGTTTGTTTGTTCTGCAATATCAGAGATAATTCCTAATACATCTTTTACTTGATCCATATCTTTTGTTAGAGTTTCTATATTCATTGCAAGTTCTGTCTCTGCTTCAGCACCACTTTGAACTCTATGTGTCATATTAATAACTTCATCTTTTGCATTTATTAGCATTTTATTTGCTTCTAGCATCTCTTTTTTATTACTTTTTGAATCTTCAACTGCTTTAGTCATCTCATCTGTAATAGTAGTTGACTTTTGAGTAGCTTCATTTATAATATTAACTGATTCTTCTACATTTTTTCCAACATGCTGTGCTGTTGTTGATAATTCATTTGAAATTGATGCATTTTCAATAGAACTTTTTTTTGCATCTGATATTACCTCTTTTAGCTCTTTAAACATCATATTCAAATTTTTAGCTAATTTACTTAATTCATCTTCCCCGTCTGCCTCAATTGAAGATGAGATATCCTTGGTTTTTGTAATATGACTTATTGCATCAGATATATTTTTAATTTGAGAATTTATCTTTTTTACTACCATAAATGTAAATAGCGACATAATCAACAATAGAAGAATAAACATAACCATGGATATATTATTAGCTTTTATATCTTTTTCTTTTATAATAGTATTTACATTTTCAATAAGCTCTTTTAATGATGCATCCGTTTTATGAATTGTGTTTCTCATCTCTCCTAAAGCCCCATCTTTAGGTGTTAATCCTATTTTTTTATACCCTTCTACTAAATTATAAAAATCTTTTTTATAGTTATCTAAAAGATTAATACTTTTATCATAGTCTGAAAGTTTTACTTGCTTGGCATCTGCTAAAAAGACTTTTAAATACTTATCGAATTTTTTAAGATATTTGAGATCACTACGAAGCATAAAATCTTTTTCAGCACGTCGCAACATAAGCATATCGACTTGCAATTTGTACTTCATATCTTTTTTAAGTAAATCCTCTAGATTATGAACACTATGTCTTAATGAACCATAAAGTCCATCTTTTGAGTGTAAACCAATATGCTGTTGTATACCTATGATTGCGTTAAAGTCTTTAGAGTATTTATTTAAAATATCTTTTAAACTTTGGATTTTTTGTCCATTGACATTATATTTTATTAATACGACTGAGGCTTTATCTACAGATGCCATGAGTTTTTGAAAATTCTTATTATACTTAGCTTGATATTTTAGATCTTTTCTAGCTAAAAAATCTTTTTCATTACGACGTAACTGCAAAATTGTATTTTCAATCTGCTTAACTTCATACTTTAGTTGTGATAACTCTTTTGCATCTTGTGAAGAGCCATAAAAAAAAGCACCTAAAATAAAAAACAGAACTACAGATAAAGTTGACATTGCAATAAGTTGTGATTTGAAAGTTTTTAAGAAAAGCATTTTTACCCTTTTTCAATAAATAAAATGCATTCTAACTACATATTATTACAATAAGGTTACAAGATAAGATATTATAATTTGTTTTATAAATCAATAAAAATACCTAATAGAGGCGAAGCCATAAGATTTTGTATCTTCAAGTTTTCCTACATGTAAATCATCAATAATTCCACCAAGAGCAAAAATATTTATATCAACTTTTTTTAAAAGTTCTTTTAAATCTTCTATACCCTTTGGTTCACCTTTTCCAGGGGAGGCAAAAATTGGACTGTATGTCACAGTATCTGCTCCAAGTTTTTGTGCTTTTAAAACCTCTTCATGAGTGTGTGTGCTGACTATAACTTCAAGACCTATTTTTTTAGCATATTCAATCTCATCAAACTGCTTTGAAGTAAGATGAACACCAGTAGCATTTAGCTCTTTTGCTAAATCTACATGTTGATGTATAAAGCTTTTAATTGTACCAAATTGAGTACAAACTTCTACAAAATGGGCTGCTTGAATGGCATAATTTGGGTTTGATTTATCTCTGTACAGAGCGTATGTCGGCATATGTTCTTTAAACTGTTCATGTAAAATATTACGAAAAATTGCAGGGGTGTCTGTATAAAACTGTTGTGAAGTTATTAGATACTTTTGCATTATCTTAATAAAGGATTACGGGATTTTGCTGGTGGTGCTTTAAAGTTGACACT
>DAOVJL010000133.1 GCA_030673275.1 Sulfurimonas sp. | reverse complement strand
TTAAGCTCATCCAGTCCAGCTTTTGCAAGTTTTGTTCTTTTTGGACCCTCAAACATAAAAGGTTTTGTCACTATAGAGATAGTTAAGGCACCTACCTCTTTAGCTATTTTCGCAACAACAGGAGCAGCACCAGTACCAGTACCACCACCTAAACCAGCAGAGATAAATACGATATCAGCACCTTCAAGAGCAGCTCTTATTTCATCATAGTTTTCTAGAGCAGACTCTTTACCAATATCCGGTTTCATACCGGCACCAAGACCCTTAGTTAATTTGCTGCCGATTTGAATAGTAGAAACAGCTGTGTCTTTTAGAGCTTGAGCATCAGTGTTTATCATAATAAGTTCAATGCCACTAACACCCTCATTAATCATATGACCAATCATGTTACCGCCACCGCCACCAACGCCGACAGCTACAATTCTTGCCCCACTTGCAATGCTTGCTTCTTCAACTAAAAATGCTTCCATAATCTCTCTCCTTAAAATAACTGTGTAGCCCAGTTCCAAAATTTACTAAAACTGCCTGCTTCATCACTCTTCTTATCTTTTTTTGATGGAAGAGTAACCATTTTTTCTTTTTCCTCACCCTCTTGTGCAGGAGGTGTTGGAATGTCAGATTCATCAGTCAGGTTTACACTGCTTTGTTCAACTGGTGTTTCATTTGTGTGTCTTACCTTTTTATTTACATCTATTTCATACTGTGTATAAGCAGAGGCAGAATACATTATAAGTCCAATAGCACTTGAGTATTCAGGTGAACGAAGACTATCAAAGAGTCCATTCATCTCTTTTGGTTTAGCAAGACGAACCGGTACGGAACCAAAAGTTGCTATTGCTAAATCTCTTATGCCTTCCATTTGAGAAAAGCCACCAGTTAAAACTACACCGGCGCCTATTTTCTCTTTAAGACCACTGTTCTCAATAAACTGAGCTAAAATCATTAGAGTCTCTTCAGCTCTTGCAAAGATAACATTATGAACTACTTCAAGAGATACTTCATGAGTAGTGTTTTCATCACCTATGATAGGAAGCTCAATTAAATCGCTACTAGGAGTCAGCAGTGAACCATAGTTTAGTTTTACATTGTCCGCTATATTTAGCGGAGTGTGAAGCGCCATAGATAAGTCACTTGTCACATGGTTAGAACCTACACCTAAAAAGTCATTATATCTGATAGAATTACCGGAATGAATAATGATATTACTAGTATTTCCACCCATGTCAATAAGTGCTACACCTAACTCTTTTTCATCATCATTGAGTGTAGAGATTGATGAAGCATAGCCATTAAGAACTACATTTTCAACTTCTACACCAGCTCCATGAACCGCTTTTTTCAAGTTGTTTAGATTTGATTTTTGAGTTGTGATTATATGGGTGTCAACCTCAAGTCTAGAAGCATTCATTCCAAGTGGATCTTCAATATAGTCTTGATCATCTACTTTGAAGTTATAAGGCAGTGCATGTAAAACATCATACTCATTTGGTATGTTAGCGTTATATAAAGAGGTCTGCATAACTCTTTCTATCTCTTTAAAACTAACTTCTTTATTTTGGATATTTACAATTCCATTAGAGTTTAAACTTTTTGTATAAGCACCGGAAATAGAGACAATAGCAGTTTTAATATCACTTCCGGAGACTCTTTTAGCATCATTAATAGCTAGTTTAATAGACTTTGAAGCCAAGTCTATGTTTGTAATGCTTCCTTTTTTAAGACCTTGAGCCTTAGAAGTCCCAGCACCTGTAATAGCTATTGAGTTGTCATCAGCAATCTCAGCGATAACCGCACATATTTTTGTTGAACCTATATCAATGGCTAAAACAGTTCTACTCAAATTAGAGTCCTTTGATGAAAATCTCTGTTTTGTACTTGTTTTGAAGCTTTTTCAATAAACCCTCGTTAAACATAGCACTTTTTAATTTAACGATCGAATCGTTTTGATTAGTGTTAGTTATACTAAGCAGTTTTTGTTCCAAGATGTTATACATAACAACATTTCCACTCTCTAATGGAATAAACCCTCTTTTTTCCCGTGTAGTGAACAGTTCAGTTACAAATTCTTTTGCATCTTCAGTGCTTAACTCTGTTAGTTGTTCTATCTCATTACCTGTAATAAAATTAGTAGTCTCACCTCTAAATGCTGCTACTGAATTCCTTGCTAAATCTAAGAGTTTACTGTTTTTTTGTTCTTGAATGAAGATAGCAGTAACTTCATTTTTAGCATCTTCAAATGATTTAGGTTGAGACGGATTAGTTTTAATAAGCTCAACAGTAATGTACTCACCATTTACTAAAACAGGTTTTAAAAACGGAGATATTGGTGTTAGTTTTGATATTTTAATAATAAGATCATCACTAAAAGGATTGTTACTAGCAGATATAGTTGCTGTTTTGATATAAGTATCTTCTAGTTTTCCCTTTTTATATGCTATATATGATCTTAGAGCTTCTTTTTTTGTCTCTTTAGCATTTAACTCTTCTTTAATTTTTTCTTTTGCATTTTCTAGTGTTAAAATTTTGCCTTCACTATCTTTAAAATGAGTCTTATTGTCATTGTGATACTGGCTTAATTTAGCTTCATCATACTCATTAGAGATTTTTGCCTGCTTGATAAACTTAATATCATAAGATACTTCAGTCATAAAGCTGTGCTGTTTAGCTTCCCAAAAAGGCTTTACAAAGTTATCTGAAGTGTCAATGTTGATTAGGCGAGGGTTTAAAACTTTATATTCGATTTTATCGGCAATGTTAGTAGCAGTGTCTAGAATTTTTAGTTCACTTTCTCTTGGATCAATTGGAAGAAGACTGAGAGTTTTTCTGATTAATAACTCTTTTTTCACATTGGCTTCATACTCTTTTAGACTTAGATTGCCTCTTGATAAAGCTTGTTTATAAATTTCTTTATTGAAAACACCATCTTTGAAAAAATACTCCTGACTTTTAATTTCAGTTAATAGTTCAGCATCACTAACTTGAAGATCAAAAGACTTTGCAAGATTAAGTATAAGAGCTTGCTGTGTTAAGTATTTTAGAGCTTGAGACTGAAGACCAAAGCTTTTTGCTTTTTCTTCATCAAAATTTCCTTGAAACATCTGGCTGTATTGGTTATAAAGATTTGAATAACTTTTTTGAAGTTCACCCATTGTAATCTCGACACTTCCAACCTTTGCAACTGCACCGGCTTTATCGCCATAGCTGTACTGTCCCCACCCGACAAAACCTGCTCCAACAAAAGCGATAGTTGAAATCCAAATAGTAATTATTAAATATTTTTTATGTCTTTGCATCCATGTAATCATTTAGTTTATAACCTTGTATTCGATATTTTTGTAATTTTATGTAAATTCATATTAAACCTTGATAAAGTACTCTTAAACTTAAGAAAAATATAAAACAAAAAGTAGTAGAATCTACAATTAGAGTTAAAAGGGATATATATTATGGATAGTATAAACAAATATGATAATATTGAAAAAGAGTTGCCAAAATTACCTAAAGTTTTATTAAATACTATTCAGTCTGATGTTTTAGAAATAAAAAGTGTTGATAAGTCATGTGAAAAATATCTGAGTGCTTGCAACAAGATTCCTGAACTTAAAGATGCTTTTTATGTTGTTTATTCAAAGTATATAAAAAAAAGAGATCACCAATACGAAAAATTTATTTTTTTAGATAAAGATGGAGTAGAAATATTTGATGTTAGTGGAGCAAAAATGGAATTATATGGTCTTCTTTCATGCAATAACCTCTCTTTGAGTGAAGAGTATAAAGCTTTTCTTGCTCATCCTGAACAATAAAAAACCATTATATGAATAATTTAGAATTAAAAAATAGAGACCTTGATGTCCTGTGGCATCCATGTACTCAAATGAAAGACCACGAGACACTACCACTTATCCCGATTAAAAAAGCCTATGGAGTCTATTTAGAAGATTTTGAAGGCAATAAGTTTATTGATGGGGTTAGTAGCTGGTGGGTAAATATATTTGGTCATACTAACAGTTATATAAACGAAAAGATAAAAGAGCAGTTAGATACTCTTGAACATGTAATACTGGCAGGTTTTACACATGAACAAGTAGTTAGATTATCAGAGAGATTAGTAAAACTAACACCGGATGGACTGGAAAAATGTTTTTACTCAGATAATGGCTCAAGTGCTGTTGAAGTCGCACTTAAGATGAGTTTTCATGCACATAGAAATGATGGCAAAAAAGGTAAAAATATTTTTGTTTCACTAACAAACTCTTATCATGGTGAGACAATAGGAGCTTTGAGTGTTGGTGATGTAGAACTTTATAAAGATACTTACGAGCCTCTTTTGCTTAAGACAATTCAAACACCGGTTCCTAAAGATATGACTATAGAATCTGCAAAAGAAGCGGCTAAAGAGTTTGAAAAGCTGTGTCAGACAAGAGCTGATGATATAAGTGCCATAATCTTAGAGCCTTTAGTTCAAGGTGCCGGATATATGCACATGTACCACACAGAAT
>DAOVJL010000146.1 GCA_030673275.1 Sulfurimonas sp. | reverse complement strand
ACTTGATTGTAGTAATCTTTGTTAATTGATTTATTTGCTGGAAGATATACAAGGTCAAGACTAAGGTTTTTAAGTGAGCTGTTAAAACTTTTATTATAACTGTATTTAGTTATAACATATCCCTCCCTGGTTTGAGTAGGTTGAAGAGGGTCTTTTGCTCTGTCAAAAAAAGCAACAGGATTATAGTAATATCCTTTACCCCATTGAAGAGACTCTTTCCCTGCAAGAACAGCATGATTTGTATTTAATTTGGCTTCAACATAAAGCTCGTTAAGAGGAAAATCACTCTTTGAGAGTTTATCTTTTATATAGTCTTTTGTAGCCATCACGGAAGTTTTAAATCTAAAAATATCATGAAAATATGTGAAATTAAAAAGAGCTTCTAAATGAAGATAGTTTTGATACTTGTTTTCCGGTTGATCCAGATGTTGGAGTTTATTATCAACTCTCAGGTAACCGCTGTACTCGTAAGGTTCAGGTTCTATTGTCCCCATATCAAATTCATACTCCTCAGCATACAGTGATAGAGATATAAAGATTAGGAGCAGAACCTTTGACATGTGTGATTATCTTCTAAGGTCTGAAGCGTTAGCCAGAGCATCCAAAGTAAAAGCTTCATCAGGAAAATCTTTAGGTATGATTTTTCCATAAATCATAATAGACTTATAACCTTTATACATTGGAGACATCGTCTCAACTACAGCTGGTCTGACTATCTTGTCACCAAAGTTTGTGAGCTTTTTGTAGTATAGTGTTTTGATTAGCATCTTTGTAGATGTATAGCACTCAATCTGTATGGGTGTTAGAGACTTTTTATCTACCTGCATAATTAGTTTGTCGTAAGAGACAGTGTCATTTTTAGCTCTTAAATTCAGAAGTATAAAATCATCTTTTTCTTCTTGTGTTTCAATGCTGTATTCAGTACTAAAATCCAGTCTCATAATGTCAGCATTGTTAAAAACACCGCCAACAACAGACTGCATGGAAGTTATACGCAGAGGTCTTCCTACATTTGGGATATAAAGCCACATGTTATCGCCTAAGCGAAGAGTTGCACGACCTTTTTCACTGTCCGGCTCTAAGAAGAGTGAAACCATTTTATCTTTATCTTTTTTTGCTTGAAAAAGTAAAAACTCTTTTTTTGAGCCGTCTGGTTCTATATTTATCAGTTTTTTATACATCTGTGCCGATACCGGTGTTAGTTTTCTGTCTATAGTATCTAATATATCTTCTGCAAATAGTGTTAGACTCAGTGCGATTAGCAGTGTTAAAATCTTCATAGTTTACTCCTAGTTTTGTCTTAGAGCATCAACAGGGTTTAGTTTTGATGCTTTTCTTGCTGGTGAGATGGAAGCTATTAGTGAAATAATAATAACAATTATACTAACGACTAAGACTTCATTGAAATTTAAAACAGGATTTAGCGTTAAGTTGTCTTGGCGACCAAAAGAGAAAGTAATCCCTATCGTATTTATTACAAATACAATAACATAAGAGAGCATAGCTCCTAAAATCGTTCCAAATATACCAAGCATTAATCCTTCAGTTAAGAAAAGTTTAGAAATTGTTGACGGTGTTGTTCCCATGGCAGCGATTGTTCCAATCTCTTTAATCCTTTCATAAACACTCATAACCATAACATTTAAAATAGAGATAAGAACTATGGAGATTAAAATAATTTTGATAGATATATCCATAATGTCAAGCATTTTTACAATGTTATAAAATGGGCTTAGTTTTTCCCAAGTATGAATCTCAAAAAGAGGTTTATCTTTTTCATTTTTTAGCAGAGTTAACGGTTTTAGCAGTTGCATAGCCTTATATAACTGGTCTACATCTTTTAAACGAACAACCACTTCACTAACTTCTACCTGTTTAATGCGAAGCAGTTTTTTTACATCATTTATATGAATATATCCGTCACGACCTCCAGGACCGGATACTGTCTCAGATGTACCCGCTACTTTAAAGTTTAGCCCATTTACAGAACCTTTTTGGTTTGTTGCAACAAGTACAATTGTGTCATCTTTTTTAATATTCATACCTTTTGCCAACAGCTCAGGAACAATAATAGAACCCTCTTTTAAAGATGACGGGTCACTGCCATCTATGCGAGAAGCAAAAAGAGGAAGAGTCTGTGTCTCTTTTTTTGGATTAATTCCATTAAGTCTGACACTTGTTGATGCTATATAGTTTGAAAACATAGCTCCAAGTTTTAAACGAAAGGTATAACTCTCTATATATGGATTGTCATCTAAAAATTCGGTGATTTTTTCTATCTGTTTTTGATTTAGATTTTTGTCTAAAGGAAGACTGTCAATAGAAGCAACATACCCTTTTTTATGGATTTGAACATGTCCTAGCATCGAGTCTGTAATTTGCCCGACCATATAGGCTTTAAAGCTGCCAGAGAGTGCTGCATACACTAAAACAAATACTACACCAATAGTAATCAAGCTGGCTGTCAGCGCTGTTCTTCTACCACTTCTTAAAAGATTTCTAAGTGACATCTTTATGATATTTTTCATGATGCAATCCTTTTGTCATCAGTTACTACACCATCTACAAGAGTGATTATTCTATCAACTACCCTAACTATTTTTTCATCATGAGTAGCAAAGATAAAAGTGGTGTTAAACTCCTGTTGAATATTTCTCATAAGAGTAATAATCTGGTTTGATGTTTTAGTGTCAAGATTTGCAGTAGGCTCATCTGCAAATACGATTTTAGGTTTTGTAACTAATGCTCTTGCAATTGCAACACGCTGTCTCTGACCACCTGATAGTTGATCAGGAAACTTATCTTTTTGGTCTAACATGTCAACATCTTTAAGCAGCTCCATAATTCGCTTATGACGCTCTTGTTCCGGCAAATTTTGAATCATTATTAGAGGATATTCAATATTTTCATAAACTGAAAGTACAGGGATTAGATTAAAGCTTTGAAAGATAAAGCCAATATTCTCACCTCTGAAGTTTGCTAAAGCTGTGGTGTCCAGTTGAGTTACATCTGTTTCATCTATTAAAATCTTTCCCTCTGTCGGTTTGTCAAGACATCCAAGAAGGTTTAAAACTGTACTTTTTCCGCTGCCGCTAGGTCCAACAATGGCAACAAACTCACCGTGACTAACCTGAAGATTGAGGTCCTTAATAACTCTTAAGTCAACCTCTCCCATCTTGTATACTTTACTGACATGTTCATTAGAAATCATATTAATCTCCTTGTGCTTATAAAAATTATAGCTTATATTAATAAAATATATATAAATGAATTACGTTAATTTTAAAAAAGATTTCACAGATAAATAATGCTAGAATACGAAAAATTTTCAAGGTATTTAAATGTTAATGACTATAATAGCGATATACACTCTTTTTGTGCTAATAACTATCTATACAAGTATTATGCAGATAGGCTATGTAAATCAAGCCAAAAGAGGCAAAGCAGTTCTTCTGTCTGATTCAGAATTTGTAAAAGCAGGGAATTACAGTGTAGCAAAAGAGAAGATGAGTATTGCTAGTGCATTTATTGATTATATTCTTTTTATAGTGTGGATAGATTTAGGTATAAAATTTTTAGAAACTAAACTGTATTTCGAAAATGAAGTTGTAATGAATATTGCAGTTGTTATGGGCTTTTTAATTATTAATTCGATTATCTCTTTGCCTTTTGGATATTACGAGAAATTTGTTTTAGATGAGAAGTTTGGTTTTAACAAATCAAGTATGGCTCAGTGGATAAAAGACACTCTTATATCATTTGTTATGACACTTATATTTGGTTCTTTAGTTGTTTGGGGAATCTTTTTAATCATAACAAGTTTTACTCTATGGTGGTTATGGAGTTTTATATTTATATTTGCTGTAGTAATTTTAATAAATATGCTGTATCCGGCATTTCGTGCTATGTTTTTTGATAAATTGACTCCTCTTAAAGATGAGAATTTAGATCACGAAATAAAAACCTTGATGGACAAAACCGGTTTTGTAAGTTCCGGTGTATTTGTTAGTGATGCTTCTAAAAGGGACGCAAGGTTAAATGCTTATTTTGGCGGTT
>DAOVJL010000091.1 GCA_030673275.1 Sulfurimonas sp. | reverse complement strand
TAAAATAGGTTATATCCTGCAACAACTAGGTGACAACGACGAAGCTTTAAAATACTATAAAGAAGCTCTTGAATCAGATAAAAATAATGAATTTATACATAACTCAATTGCATCTATATATAGAGCAAACGGTGAGTTTGTATCTGCTAAAATGCATCTGAATGAGTCGTTAGAGATAGATAATCAAAATGCGATAACATACTACAACTATGGAAATCTTTTCGTAGAGATGGAACATCCTGAAGAAGCAAAAGAGATGTATAAAAAAGCAATAGAAATAAATGCAGACTTTGATGAAGCAAAAGAAGAACTAGAAAAACTTTCTCACTAATAAACCCGAGTAAAAAAATACAAAATATTTAATTACTACTATCTTGAGCGATTTACTTGACATTAATCTATTTTTTCTCTATACTTCCTTAAATAAAAAAATAAAAGGACTCAATATGGAGAAAAAAACAATAGCTATTCATCAAGGATATAACAAGGACTCTAATATGACTATGGCGGTACCTATCTATCAAAGTACTTCATATGAGTTTGAAAGTGCAGAGCAGGCAGCAAATAGATTTTGTTTAAAAGAACTGGGAAATATCTATACTAGACTTGCAAATCCTACTTCTAATATTTTAGAAGAGCGTATAGCGGCTTTAGAGGGTGGTGTAGCTGGAACTGCAACATCAAGTGGTCAAGCAGCGATATTTTATTCACTTGCAAATGTTGCTGAAGCTGGAGATAATATTTTAATATCAAATAAGCTTTATGGTGGCTCAATTACACTTACTACTTATACAATGAAGCGCTTTGGTATTACTGCAAAGATTTTTGATGTTGATAATCCAGAGACTCTAGAGGCATTGATAGACGATAAAACAAAAGCTATCTTTTTTGAAAGTATCTCAAATCCTCAAATTACTATTGCTGATGTTGATGGTATTGTTAATATTGCTAAAAAGCATAAAATTATAACTATCTGTGACAACACAGTAGCAACTCCTGTACTTTTTAATCCAATAGCACATGGTGTAGATATCGTTGTACATAGTGCAAGTAAATACATCTCTGGTCAAGGGCTTGCTCTTGGTGGTCTTATTGTAGAGAGAGAAGGCTTAGTTGATTTAATAAAAGGAAATGACAGATATAGTCATTTTAACGAGCCTGATGTAAGTTACCATGGACTGGTTTATACTGATCTTCCATTTCCTCCATTTTCTCTTAGAGTTAGGCTGAATCTGCTTCGCGATATAGGTGCGACTCCCGCTCCTTTTAACAGCTGGCTTTTGATTCAAAGTCTTGAGACTCTTAGTATGAGAATGAAAGAGCACTCAAATAATGCACTTGAAGTTGCAAAATTTTTAAAATCTCATAAAAGAATAAAAAATGTAAGTTATCCTGGACTTGAGGATGATGCTCAATATGACAAAGCTCAAAAGTATTTTACAGATGGACTTGTAAGTGGATTAATAAACTTTGATGTTGAAGACTTTGAGGAAGCAAAAGAGTTAATGGATAAAACAGAACTGTTTTCAATTGTTGTAAATATTGGGGATTCTAAATCATTAATAGTTCACCCAGCTTCAACGACACATCAACAAATTCCAGCGGACGAACAAATAAAATCTGGCATCAGACCAGGAATGATAAGACTAAGTATTGGTTTAGAAGATTCTAAAGATTTGATAGCTGATCTTGAAAAAGCATTAGGATAAAATAATGGCAAAATCATGTCCTGTAAACTTTCAAAAAGTTGATGAAAACCAGATTAGAGTTCAAGCACTTCTGGTAACACTTTCAGCTTTAGGGTTTGTTTTATCAGGTTCAGTGCTTTTTGCTTTTTTATTAGTTTATGATTTTATAGCTAGGCTTTTTATATCACAAAAATTTAGTATATTTGCACAAATAGCAATCGCACTATTAAAAGGTTTAAATATTTCAAAACGCGATATTGATTCCGCACCTAAAATTTTTGCTTCACATATTGGTCTCGGTTTTTCAGTTGCAATCCTTTTGACTTCACTTTTTGGACTAAATGAGATGGCAGCAATATCTGCAATTATTTTAGCTGTATGTGCTGCTTTAGATGCATTTTTTAATTATTGTATAGGTTGTAAGTGTTATGCAATCTTACACCATTTTAAGATACTTTGAGGGGTCTATAATGTCAGGAATAAGCTCAAAAGGGATGTATGGACTCGCTGCAATGTATCAACTGATGCAGGGTGATAAAGATGTGGCAGTTCAAATAAAAGAGATTGCAGACAAGGCAAATATTCCAAAAAACTACCTTGAGCAGATATTGGTTATACTCAAACGTGAAGGATTGGTCAAAAGCATTAGAGGTGCCAATGGCGGTTATATGCTAGAAAAAAATCCTGATCAAATCTTAATTTACGATATTATTGATGCACTGGAGGGTGGATTGTGTAATCAAGCATCTACCACGAATTCAAATGAAATACTAAATCTTTTTTGGGAAGAGAAACAAAAAAAAGTGCGTGAAGTGTTCAACGTTCCATTAACTGAGCTTAAAAAATTTGAACAGCAGTACAATAAACAGATGATGTATGTTATTTAAAATATATCATTAAAATTAGAAAAAACAGAGTATAATAAATATAAAATTCAGAGGGTATGTTAAATGAAAATATCTGAAATTTATAAATTTTTAAATGAATTGTCACCTTTTGAGCTTCAGGAGCCATGGGATAATTCAGGTCTTTTGCTTGGAGATTTCAACCAAGATGTGCAAAAAATAGTTTTAAGTATAGATGTTGATGAATCCTTAGTTGACTCTATGGAAAATGACACACTTTTGATAACTCACCACCCTATTATTTTTGGCGGATTAAAACAGTTGGAATTTAGTAAATATCCTGCGAATTTGATTCAAAAAATGATTCAAAAAAATATCTCAAATATTGCAATGCATACAAATTTTGATCAGACACATCTGAATGAATATGTAGCAACAGAAGTTTTAGGTTATAAAATTACAGAGAAAGATGGATTTGTTGCATATTTGGATGTAAATGAAGATTTTGATGTTTTTGCAAGGAAAGTTTCCATTGCATTTTCACTTCCACATGCAAAATGTGTAAAAAGTTCAAATTTCATAAAAAGAGTTGCTTTAACGACTGGTTCCGGATGCTCTTTAATCAAGTCTATAGACGCTGATTGCTTCTTAACAGGGGATGTGAAATACCACGATGCTATGGAGGCAAAAAGTATAAATCTGTCACTTATTGATATAGGACATTTTGAAAGTGAACGCTTTTTTGCAGAGATTTTGCTTAAATATTTGAAAAATTTAGGTTTAGAAGCTATAATTTCATCATCAAAAAACCCTTTTACTTATATTTAAGCAATTGGTACAACTATTTAATCCAAAAGGAGATTAATGAACTTACATCTAAAACAATTAATTGACCTATCACATGTAGATAAAGAGATTGATGCTTTTGAACCTCAGATAGATGAAGCTAACTATAAATTTAAAGCAGCATTAGCTAAAAAAGAGAGTATCGACAGTGATATTGAAAACTTAACTAATGAAATCAAAGATGAGCAAGTTAAAAAGCATAAAAATGAGCTTCACTTAGCTGAACTTTCTCAAAAATTAGAAGATAATTCTAAAAAAAGTGGTGAAGTTAAGACTGAGCGTGAGATGAAATCACTTCAACTTGAAGAAGAGATTGCAAAAGAGCAAGTAACTTTTGCAAATGAAGAGATCCAAAGACTTGAAAAAATTATTGAATTAAAAACTGAACAAGTTGAAGCAGCAAAAGAATCTCTTGTTGAATTAGATTCTAATTTAGTGTCTGTAAAAAAAGAAGTTGATGAGAAGTTAGAAGTTATTAACAAGTCTCGTCAAGCAGTATTTGTTCAAAAAGAGAAATTAGTTTCCGGTATGAACCAAAAAGGTCTGGCATTTTATCAAAAGATTCGTAGATGGGCTAAGAACACTACTGTTGTAGCTGTAGAAGAACAAGCTTGTATGGGTTGTCACATGTTAATCAGTGATAAAATCTTTGCAGATGTTATTAAAGCTGAAGATATTACTACATGTCCACATTGTGGTCGTATTCTTTATGTGGAAACTACACCGGAGTAGGCTTGAAGCCGTTTACACTTCTATATTTCATCTTAAGTGTGGTGCTCTACGTAGCAGCACTGCCACTTTTGGTGTACCTTTCGTTTAAACAAAAATACAAAGAATCAATCCCGTCTCGTTTTTTTCTTTTTAACAATTCAAGATTTGAGAGTAGTGATGGAATCTGGTTTCATGTATGCTCACTTGGTGAAGCTAGAGCATTAAAACCAATCTTAGAACTCCTGCATAATCAAGAGATAAAAATAACTACTATTACTCATACTGGACAAGCAGAAGCTAAAAAGTATGACGGGGAGGTAAGATACCTGCCTTTTGAGATGTTTATTCCGTTTTGGGCTAAGAAACAAAAAGTACTTATTGTCTTAGAAGCTGAATTTTGGTTTATGCTTTTTACGGTTTTAAGGGCTAAAGGTACAAGGATTATACTTTTAAATGCCCGTATCTCTGAAAAAAGTGCAAAAAAATATCTGCAGTTTGCTTGGTTCTATAAAAGATTACTTGCACATGTAGAAGTTATTTATGCACAGAGTGAAGCTGATAAAAATCGTTTTATCGCACTAGGGGCTAGAAATATTGAAGTAATTGGGAATATTAAACTAGCTGGTGAGATAAATAAAACAAAAGACTATGAAAAACCGGATGTAGAACTGATAGTAGCCGGAAGTACACATCCCACTGAGGAAGAATCTGTTTTAAAATCATTTGTAGAGTATAGAAAACAGAGTGATGCGAAATTGGTTGTAGTTCCAAGACATCCGGAGAGATTTGAGTCTATCTATGAACTTATGCAAACTTATGCAAATAAAAATGATTTAAGTTTGTCAAGATTTTCACAAGAAAAAGAGTTTAAAGCAGATATGATTTTAGTAGATGCTATGGGCGAGCTAAATAATATCTATGCTATTAGTGATATAGCAATTTTGGGTGGAGCTTTTAACCCAGATGTAGGTGGACATAATCCGCTTGAACCGGCTCATTTTGGATGTAAAATAATTACAGGAAAGCACTTTTTTCATCAACGTGAGCTTTTTAAATATGTACATCATGTTCAGTATGTTGAGCCGGATGAGATTCATAAAGCCCTTATGGCATGTAAAAACCTGCCACAAAGTATGGTTGAAGAAAAAATCAATCTAGAACCTGTTATTAAAAAGATAATAGAAGGTTAGAAAAAAATCTACTTCGCCAGAAGTTAGCTTTTAGGAATGCTAACCAATGGCATTCTCCACGATGAGTGACCCAAGCGGTCTTAGCGTAGATGACGGAATTACTTCCAGCATCGTAATAAATGATGAAGGGTTTCCTTCATTTTATGAAGTAAAATTAAGGAATTAAAATGCAAGAAAAAGCATATAAAATTTTAGCAATACAAGAGGGAATTTCAAATTCTCAAGCTAAATCAATGATTGACCGCGGACTTGTATATGTCGGAAATAAAAAAGTTATGATAGCTCGTGGTGAGATAGATGCAAAAACAATTTTTAGAGTAAATAAAATTGAAAAAGCAAAACCTATTTTTGAGAATGATGATTTGATTGTTATTGACAAACCTGCATATGTAAACTCTGACGAGATAGAGAGACAGTTT
>DAOVJL010000191.1 GCA_030673275.1 Sulfurimonas sp. | reverse complement strand
AGAGAGGTTTTTGACCTTGCTATAATAGGCGAGTTTATAGCAATCAATCAGATTACTATGGTCAGAATGCCTAAGTTTAAAAACTCTGTTGATAAGAAGCAGTTAGCTTGTACTCTTGATGAGATTGATTTAATCTTAGCTGATACCAAAGGACAACTTAGAAACTTCTTGGGACTTTCTTTCTTTACAGGTGCTAGAAGTGGCGAGCTCCTCGCGTTAAAATGGGAAGATATAGATTTTGAAACAGAAACTATATCAATTAATAAGACTATTGCTAGTGGCTTAATCAATTCTCCTAAAACTCAATCGAGTTTAAGAGATATTGAAATGCTAGAACAAGCAAAGGTCTATTTGAAGCTTCAAAGACTAGAAACTGGTTTGAATGATAGCTATGTGTTCTTAAATGCAAAAGGTTTGTATAATGGAAGTAACACATATTATTATAAGCAGTTTCAGAAGGTATTAGAGAGAAATGGGATAACGGCAAAACCACTTCATTGTACTAGACATACATTTGCAAGTATGATGTTAAATAATGGAATTGACACTATGTGGGTATCTCATACATTAGGACATGAAAGTGTTAATGTTACTCTTAATGTTTATGCCCACTTTATGCCAAAGAAAGAAAAAATGAGTATTGGCTTCTTAGAAAAACGGTACAAAAACGGTACAAATATAATCTAAACCCCTTAAACAAGGGCGAACATATTAATAATATGTTAAAATTTCACCAATTAAATAATTTATAAAAATTGCACTAGTGCAATGGACTCTCTGTCGAAGAGAACCAAGCGTTAGCGTGGCTATCAGAATTACTTCTGATAGCGTAGTAAATAATGGGCAAAAGGTTCCCTTAAATTTATGCAATAAATTAAAGGAAAATACATGTCATTTGAAAAATTAGGAGTTATGAAACAACTCCTTGGCGCTATAAACGATTTAGGCTATAAAAATCCTACTACAGTACAAACAAGAGCTATCCCTTTAGTATTGGCTAAAAGTGATATATTTGCGACAGCTCAAACAGGAACAGGGAAGACTGCTGCATTTGGACTTCCAATGATTCAACGTCTAAGAGCTAATACTCAAGATGAAAACAGAGAGATTAGAGGTGTGATTCTTTCTCCTACTCGTGAACTATCAATGCAGATATACGAAGATATGAAAAATTTTGCTAAGTATATGGATTTAAGTATCGCCCTTCTGGTTGGTGGAAAAGATATAGAGTCTCAACAAAAAATTCTTAAAAAAGGTGTTGATATCGTAATTGCCACACCAGGTAGAATGCTAGAACATGCAGAAGCTAATCTTAGTTTAAAAAGTGTAGAGATATTTGTTCTTGATGAAGCAGACAGAATGCTTGATATGGGTTTTGTAAAAGAGATTAGAAAAATTCATCCTCTTTTTCCAAAAAGACACCAAACACTGCTTTTCTCCGCAACATATAGTGAAAAGGTTAGAAAACTGTCTAAACTTTTACTGACTAAACCTGCATTTATTGAAGCAGCTAAAAAGAATACAACAGTTGATACCATCAATCAAAAAGTTTATCTTGTTGACCGTGAGAGAAAAGCGGAACTTTTAGCATACATAATAGGCTCAAGAAACTATAGACAGGTTTTGGTTTTTACAAAAACAAAGGCTAGTGCAGATGAGCTTGTTATTGAGCTTAAAAAAGATGGTTTAAAATGTGGAATCATTCATGGTGATAAAACTCAAGCAAATCGCTCTAAAACTCTGGCTCAATTTAAAGAAGAAAAAATTAGAGTTCTTGTTGCAACAGATATAGCTTCCCGTGGTTTAGATATAGAGCATCTTCCATATGTTATCAATTACGAACTTCCTTCAATTCCTGAAGATTATATTCATAGAGTAGGTCGTACCGGTCGTGCAGGGCGTAATGGTGAAGCAATCTCTCTTATAGATATTTATGAAAAGTATGATATCAAAGAGGTTGAAAAACTTATTGGTCAAAAGATTCCTCAAGAGACAGTTAAGGGTTTTGAACCTGATCCGACTATCCGTAGAAAAGACATAGAAGATGTTAAGCTAAAAAGTGAGCATAAAAAACAAGAGAAAAAACATGTTAAGAAAAAAGCTCCTAAAAAAGTCACTGCTAAAAGTCTAAAAGTCACTAAGAAAAAGAGAAAAACAACAAAGCGTGATTAGTAAGTTTTGTTAGAGATTTTATACAGAGATGATTACTTGGTGGCTATCAATAAGCCATCAGGTCTACTAGTCCACCGCTCCCCCATAGACAGACATGAAACCAGATTTGCAATTCAAGAACTTAGAGACCAGATAGGGCAGTTTGTTTACCCGGTTCACAGGCTTGATAAACCAACTTCCGGAGTTTTACTTTTTACACTTGATAAAGAGAGTGCGAAACTAATGAGTGAACAGTTTCTAGCAAGAGAAACTAAAAAGAGATATATTGCAGTTGTTCGCGGTTATACTGAGGAGAGTGGAGTCATTGAACATGCTCTCGTTGAAAAGCTTGATAAAATAGCTGATAAAAATGTCAACAAAGATAAAGAGGCACAAGAAGCTACAACAGAGTATGAAAGATTAGCTACTGTTGAGGTAGACTTTGCGGTTGGAAAGTATGATAAAACTCGCTATTCACTTGTAAAACTGCTGCCAAAAACTGGACGAAAGCATCAACTTCGTCGTCATATGAAACATATTTCTCATCATATTTTGGGAGATACAAAATATGGAAGAGGAGAGCATAATAAGTTTGTACGAGAAACTTATAACTGCCATAGACTGCTTTTACATGCGATAGAACTTCAAATCAAACATCCATACACGGGTGATATATTAAATATTAAAGCACCGCTAGACGATACATTTAAATCTATGTTTAACTATTTTAGCTGGAGAGATAAGACAATAAAAATTTTATAAAATTAATGTATAATCACACTAATTTTATACAGGAGTTACAATGGAAGCAATTTATCCATATGCACATATAATACATCTTATTTTGGCAATTATGTTTTTAGGGTATGTTTTTACTGATGTTGTCTTGATATCGGCACTTAAAAATAAATTTGGTGCTGAAACAGATAAAGGGATTAACAAAATTTTAGGACCAAAAAGTTTTAAAATCTTTCCACTTTCTCTTTTAGTTATTGTTTTGACTGGCGGAATGATGATGTCAAGATATATCAACTCAAATGCAGGTTTTTTTGAGACAGATCTGCAAAAACTTCTAGTTATTAAAATAGCACTGGCATTAATAATTGTTTT
>DAOVJL010000211.1 GCA_030673275.1 Sulfurimonas sp. | reverse complement strand
CTAGAAGGTATGGGGCAGAGTGGTGATATCTTTATAGGGATTTCTACTTCTGGCAATTCTCAAAATATTATTAACGCATTTAACAGTGCAAAAGAAAAAGGAATAACAACAGTTGCCTTAGTTGGAAAAGATGGTGGTGAAATGGCAAAGTTAGCTGATATTGCTTTGATTGTTCCATCAAATTCTACTCCTAGAATACAAGAGTCTCATATCTTAATAGGGCATATATTATGTGATATTATTGAAAAAGAGACTTTTGGTGATGGTGTTAGTTAGTTATTTATGAATAAAGCTCTTTTTTTAGACCGTGACGGTGTTATAAATATTGAATTAAATTATCTCCATAAAATTGAAGATTTTGAATTTATGGATGGTATATTTAGTCTCTGTATGCATTATCAAAACTTGGGCTATATTATAGTTGTTGTAACTAATCAGTCTGGCATAGCAAGAGAATATTATAGTGAACATGACTTTAATGTTTTAACTTCTTGGATGACAAAAGAGTTTGAAAAATATGCTGTTGAAATAAAAAAAGTTTATTTTTGTCCTCATCATCCCGATATATCAGGTGAATGCTCTTGCAGAAAGCCAAATCCTGGAATGCTTTTAGAGGCTGCCAAGGAGTTTGATATTGATTTGAAAAACTCTATAATTATTGGTGATAAAGAGAGAGATATTGAAGCCGGCTTAAATGCCGGGCTTTCAGAGACATATCTTTTTGATGAAAAATCTACATGTGAAGAATCAAAAGCTACAAAAATCGTTTCAAAACTAGAGGATGTTTACAATGTTAATACTAAATAGCGGTGGCACATTCAACAAGAGATATAATCCATTAAATGGAGAATTGGAAGTTCCATATGATAATGCAGCAATAGAGCAGATTTTAGAAAGTATTGACTGTGAATATGACTTAGCCGGTGTTATGTTTAAAGATAGTTTGGATATGACCATTGATGATAGAAAGATATTGGTAAATATAATTATGGAATCAAAAGATGATACTTTTATAATTATTCATGGGACTGATACTATGCATTTAAGTGCTGAATTCTTATCAGAGATATTTGAGGATAGAAAAATTATACTTGTTGGTGCAATGAAACCTTTTGAGATAGATAATATAGAAGCTAGTCTAAACTTAGGAATGGCAATAGGGTATGCTAAAGCTGTTAGCAAAGCTGGAGTCTATATCTGTATGAGTGGCTTTGTAGAACCTTGGAGTAAGTTAGAAAAAAACAGAAAATTTGGGAAGTTTGAACTTGTCAGATAAGGTTTCTTGTTCTCACTGTCATCTAAAATTTGATGAATCAGTGATGATAAAAGAAGCGAATAATTACTTCTGTTGCAAGGGTTGTCAGGGAGTATTTCATCTCTTAAATGAAGAGGGATTAGAAAGTTTTTATGAAAAGTCAGGAAATATAGAACTGACTCCTCCATCCGAAAATTTTGAGGATGCATCAAGTTTTGACAGTGAGTCTTTTTATGATAAATTTGTAAAAATTAATAGTGATGGCTTTAGTGAAGTCTCTTTGATAATAGAAGGTATACACTGCTCAGCCTGTGTTTGGTTAAATGAAAAAGCCCTGCATAAAATGGATGGAGTTATAGAGGTAAATATTAATTTTACAAATAATAAAGCAACCATAGTATGGGCAGATAATATTGTAAAGTTATCAGCTATTATAGAGATGATTCGCTCTATTGGTTACAACGCATTTGCATATGATGCTTCAATGCAGGAATCACATGCAAATAAAGAGAGAAAATCGTATTATTTAAAAATGGCAGTTGCTATCTTTGCATCTATGAACATTATGTGGATAGCAGTTGCTCAATATGCGGGATATTTTAGTGGAATTACCCAAGAGATAAAGACCATACTAAATATTGCAGAGGGTATACTCGCTACACCTGTACTTTTTTATAGTGGCTGGATCTTTTTCAGGGGCGCATATTATGGCTTAAAAACAAAAGTTGTAAATATGGATCTGCTTGTAGCAACTGGTGCAGCATTAACCTACATATACTCTATTTATATAACTGTACTAGAGACTGGTGAAGCATATTTTGACTCTGTTAGTATGATAATAACATTTGTACTTATTGGTAAATTTTTAGAGGTTTTAAGTAAGAAAAATGTCGCTGATACACTTGATGTCATAACGAAGAGCATACCAAGTGAAGTGAAGATTGTTAAAGATGATAGAGTAGTTACATGTAAACTTGATGATGTTAATGTTGGAGACACAATTGTTATCTCTTGTGGAGAGAAAGTTTTACTTGATGGTGAGATAGTTAAAGGCAGTGGTTCATTTGATGAGTCTAATCTTACCGGTGAGAGCGAACCAGTACAAAAAAGCATAGGAATGAATGTCGTTAGTGGTACAACAAGTATTGATGCTGATATTAATTTTATAGCTACAAAGGATTTTAAACACTCTACACTTTCAAATCTTGTTACTCTTTTGGAATCTGCTATAAATAAAAAACCTAAGATTCAACAGATGGCAAATAAGTTGTCTGAGCACTTTTCATCAGCTATTTTAGCACTATCATTTATTACATTTTTAGTTTGGTGGCTATGGCCTCACAGCTTTGAAACATCATTTATGGTAGGTATATCAGTAATTATTATAGCTTGCCCATGTGCTTTAGCTTTGGCTACTCCAGTTGCGACTTTAGTTGGGCTTGGACTTGGGGCCTCAAGAGGAATACTTTTTAAAGAAGCAGCACAACTAGAAACTATGGCAAAAGTTGACACACTTGTTATGGATAAAACAGGAACTATTACTGCAGGAAAGCCGGAAGTTATAAATGAACATATCTACAAAGAGTTTAATAGAAATCTGCTATATTCGCTTGTTAATTCTTCAAACCATCCAATAGCACAAGGGATTGCAGAGTATATTAAAAAAGAAGATGACAATATAATAAACAGAATTTTTGATGAGTTTACCCAGATTCCAGCACAGGGAATTAGTGCCAAGTATAAAGATTTAGAGTTATTAGGCGGTAATAAAAAACTATTAGAAATGAACTCAATCAAGACAGAATTTATTAGCGAAGATACTGTTTTTTATTTAG
>DAOVJL010000214.1 GCA_030673275.1 Sulfurimonas sp. | reverse complement strand
TAGCAACAAGACTGTCCCCTTTTTCAAGAGCATAAAATATCTCAGTTATGGATGGGCTAAGAGAGACTATTCTCTCGTTAGCACTAAGTGTGAGTACAAAAAGCAGTGTGATGAAAATAGTTTTTATACTCATAATATCCTCTTAAAATTTAGCGTTTATGCCTACATAAGCACTAAGCGGAGCAGTTGTATAACCATCTACAGATTGGTAATATGTATCAAAAAGATTGTCTACTTTAGCATATACCGAAAAGTTTTTGTTGATATCATAATTGCTTACAAGATTTACAACAGTATACTTTCCAGTTTGTGTTCCTTGGTCATTCGCATCATCATATCTCTCACCAATATATTCACCAAAGAGACCAATATGCAGTTCATCTGCCGGATAATAATCAAGGCTTAGTTTTGCACTGCTCTTAGGTCTTCTCGCTAAGCTTTCCCCATCTTTATCTTTTGCACTAAGTATAGTATAGTTTATTGATAATAAGATTTCCTCTGTAATATTTCTGGAATATTCAAATTCAAAACCCTTAAATATACTCTCTCCGTCAAGATTTTTATAAATTGCCGGATTTCCGCCCCAGCCATCCGGATCGTACCATTCTATTAAATCAGTAACCTCGTTGTAAAAATATGTAGCTTTGAAATTTTTATAACTCATGGAGATGTCAAAACTTTGAGTATCTTCTGGATTTAATTCACTATTTACAGCACCCCAAGGATTTAACTCTTGTACTATATTTGGAACATTGTACGCAAGCCCAACATTAGAGCTTATAAATATATCTTGATTTATATTATATTTAATACCCAATTTTCCTGTAGCTTTAGAATCAAAATTATTATAATCATCATATCTGATGCTCTGGGTTAAAATAACTTTATCTATACTGTTTGAGTTTGTAAGATAAATATAATTATTTTTATTCTTTTTTTGCTTATTGGAACTGTCTGTTAGGATGTAATTAACTTCGTCACTGCTGCTTCCAAGCCCAAATATTATGTAATCTTTTTGATTATATTTTATATTGTCAATAAATTCTATGTTGTTGTTTTCCCCTTCAAACTCTTTTACATATTCACTTCCCCACATAGCAACCGTCCCAATTTCATTTCTTGAGAAGTCACTTTTTTCTACTTTGAATGTAAAATTATGATTGTTGTAAGTTTGTGTATATGAAAGATTATATAATCTATTTGAGATATCACTCTTCATACTGTTATCATCAGGGTCGCCATAGCTGTCGTAATCTTTTAAAGCATCTATATCTGTTATGTTCAGACTGATTTTTGCATCATCAGTTATATTGTAGTTAGCTTTTAGGTTTATAGTCAGGTTTGAGTAACTATCATCCTCATACTTATCAATATCTTCATCTAGCGGAGCTTGAACAGTAAAACTATCGCTAGTAATTTTGTTCGCACTAAGTTTAATGTCAAATTTTGAAGTTTTATGAGAGATTATAGCTCCAAATTTTTTAGTATTAAAACTTCCCGCTTCAAGATTGACACTGCCATGTGTACCCTCTTTTGCACTTTTGGTAATGATGTTAATAACTCCTGCACTGGCATCAGCACCCCAAATTCCGCTTTGAGCACCTTTTATGATCTCTATTTGTTTTATATCTTGAATCATTAGATGTTGAATCTTTGCACCGCTTGTGCTTGATGGATCTTGATATCTAACACCGTCAACTAGTACAAGAGTCCTATTATTTGCTGCACCTCTTAAATATACAGAAGTAGTACTTCCAACTCCTCCACTGCTAGTATAGTTAATTCCAGCAATACTATTTAATGCCTCTGCAACAGATGTATAGTGTCTCTCTTCAATCTCATCTGATGTAATTACATTAATATTGGATGTAACATCTTCAATTGATTGTGAAGTTTTTGTCGCACTTGTTACTGTGATTTGTTCTAACTCAACTTCTTGAGCAACTAATATACTTGAGACAAGTATAGATAAAAGTATCTTTTTTTTGTTCATATTTTATTTCCGTTGTTTTAAAATTTTTATTTTGTTGTTTGGTAGAAATAATTATGAAGTGGGTGGAGAGTTGATTTTAATACGGAGTGGTTTACCGTCAAGTGTACAGACGGATACGCTTAAAGCAGAGATTTTTTGTAATGACATATAGGCTTGAATGGCAGCTAGAGAGAAGTATCGTTTGCCAAACCCTTTAGGAATCATTTTATCCAAGCCTTTTATAAATTTTTGAAATTATAGCTAAAAATTAGATAGATTATATACCAATCCCCACGAGATACTACTGTTTTAAACGAGATTATTGTGTTAGAGTGCAAGGCAAAAGTACGCAGAAGCTACCAGTAGCTTCAAGGATTTTTAACAAAGCAATATGATACAATATACTCGCCTTTTTGGTAAAAGATAAGCTATCATCTACTTCGTTAAAGCTTTTTAGATTAAATACTTAGTCTTTCAAAACTTTGTCTCATAGCTAATAGCTTATTTTTTATTTAAAGAAGTAGTATCTCGTGGGGATTGGTATCAATGAAACTATCACATCTAAAACAAATTATAACTTACTTAAAAAAATTTCAAAAAATCTCTGCTATTTACAGAGTGAGTGATACCATAGTAAAAGTTGCATTCGATAGAGATGATGAGGTTTATTTTGAGATGCAACGCTCAAATTCCAAAATATTCAGATGTAAGTCTTATCCCCGTTCCAAAGTTTATAATGCCCCGTTTGATGTTCTACTCGCTAAAAGATTTAACCGTGCGAATATTTTACATGTAGAACTTCTAAACGGCGATAAAATAGTACGAATTAAGACTTCTATAGCTTCAGCCTACGAAGAAGAGATAACTTATCTGCAGTTTGAGTTTACCGGAAAATATACAAATGTAATTATCCTGAATGAAGATAATATTGTATTAGAAGCACTTCGACATGTAGATATTTTTTCATCTTTTCGTGAGGTTAGAGTCGGGCAAAAACTTTTAGACGTCCCTGTTGCTCCATTTGTTGCAAAAGATTATCCACTTGATGATGTTGAGAAGTTTTTATATGAAGAGTATACCAAAGAGGTGGAGCAAAAACTATCTTCACTTA
>DAOVJL010000200.1 GCA_030673275.1 Sulfurimonas sp. | reverse complement strand
TCTGGTTTAGGGCTCTCTTTTAAATTGCCTTTGTTATCTTCCATCCAAACTCCTTGTTAATTATATTATTTTTTTATAGAGTTGGTGATAGTTGTCAGTTGAGAGTTGATGAGGACGAATCGTAAGTGCAAATTCTAGTTCTTTAAACAGTTCTTGAAGCTTTTCTTTATCATAAGTTGCCGATAGATTTTTCATAAGAGTTTTGCGAGGCTGCTTAAATGCAACTCTAAGCATGCCCTCAAAAATCTCATCACTTCTATCAGAACTTTTTTCAATCAAGAAAACAGCAGAGTCTATCTTTGGCGGCGGTTCAAAAGCAGTTGGAGGGACTTGCACAACAATATGCGCCTCCCCTACACTTTGAGTTATTATACCCAAAGAGCCAAATACCTTCTCACCTTCATTCGCACAAAATTTCTCTGCGACTTCAAGCTGTACCATTACAAGTATGTTCTTACATTTTGGATCTGCGAGTGCTTTTAAGATTATATTTGTTGCGATATAGTAGGGCAAGTTTGCCACTAAATCGTAATCTTCATCTATTAAACTACCCTGCCAAGCATTGAGCACATCCCCACAATTTATGTGAAGTTGCTTGGTTGCGATCTCTTTATCAAACTTTTTTTGTAATAATTTACACAAATCGGTATCGACCTCAAAAGCTTCTACACTTTTGACATCTACTAAATATTTAGTTAAATCACCTAAGCCAGGTCCAATTTCAACGATTTTGTTATCATTATTGGGCATCGCTTCGACGATTTTTTGTAAAACAGTCTCATCTTTTAAGAAATTTTGTCCAAACTTCTTTTTTGCTACTACTTTTTCCATTAACGTACATTCTATAGTAATTTTACTTATAATTAGTTAATATCAATAATAAATATTGCTATTTATGATACATAACACCTTTTTCCCTTCTAGCAAATATTAGAATTATAGCTTTAAGTAATATATATTATTATTTAGTTTGTAACTATAATTATGTTTCACAAGTGTTTTCATTATAGTTCTTACCAAGCAAGATAGATGTTTCACATGAAACATTGTTCTAGCTACATTAAATAAACTAACATGTAAATAAGTATATTAAAATGTAATAACCTAATTATAAGGCATAAAGTGTATAATTTCACTATATTAAAAGAGGCTCTCAACAACTATGAACTATTTCGCTAAAAGAATTATCCCTTGTCTTGATGTTAAAGATGGACGTGTTGTAAAAGGCGTTAATTTTGTCGGTCTTAAAGATGCAGGTGATCCAGTTGAAGTTGCAAAACGCTACAACGAAGAAGGTGCTGACGAGATTACATTCTTGGATATTACCGCTTCTAGTGATAATCGCGACACGATAGTAGACATAGTTGCCCAAGTGGCCCGTGAGATATTTATTCCGCTTACTGTTGGCGGCGGAATACGAAAACTAGATGATATATACAAGCTACTGAATGTCGGTTGTGACAAAGTGAGTGTTAATTCAGCAGCTATAAAAAGACCTGAGTTAATAGACGAAGGTGCTAAAAGATTTGGTTCACAGTGTATAGTTACAGCGATAGATGTTAAAAGAATTGGCGATAAATACCATGTATTTTTAAATGGTGGTAGAGTTGATACTGGTCTAGATGCTGTAGAGTGGGCTAAAGAGGTTGTAAATCGCGGTAGTGGTGAAATACTTTTAACCTCTATGGATGCAGATGGTACAAAGGCTGGATTTGAGCTAAATATTACAGAGCAAATTAGCAGAGCCGTGAATGTTCCAGTAATAGCAAGTGGCGGAGCAGGAACGATGCAACATATAAAAGAAGCCTTTGAGCATGGGGCTGATGCAGCACTTGCTGCAAGTATTTTTCATTATAAAGAGATAGATATAATGGATTTGAAACATTATCTACATGACAATAATATCCCTGTAAGACTCTAAAATGATAATTTGCGCTGGAAATAACGAGACTTTCGATTTTGCAACTCCAATGGGAGTAGGACTTATTGAGACAGCAATGAATCTCACAAGACTTTGTCTGTTTGATAAACCGGAATTTTTACTTTTTGTTGGTTCTGCCGGAAGTTATGGTGAAGCAAAAATATTTGATATTATTGAGTCAAAAACAGCTTCAAACATTGAACTTGCTTTCTTAAATGATGACGCTTATACTCCTCTTGACAATGTTATCTCTACTAACATAGATAAAACAAGCAAAGATGTTATGGTTAACTCTTCAAACTATATTTCTACTAACGAAGAGCTCACACGTAAGTTTTTAAAACTTGGTGTAGGCATAGAAAACATGGAGTTTTTCGCTGTTTTAAAAATAGCACAAGAGTTTGATATTCCCGCTGGCGGAGTATTTTGCATAACAAACTACACCAACAAAAATGCTCATGAAGACTTTATGAAAAATCATGAAAAGGCAAAAGAACTTTTAGCTCTACATGTAAAGAAAAGAATCAAGGAACTAACAGCTAAATGAAGCCATCACTACTTGATTTTACACAAAAAGAGCTAATGACTCTAATAAAACCATCATTCAGAGTTAAACAGATATTCGGCTGGCTTTATCATAACTATGCCGAGAGCTATGATGATATGAAAAATATTCCAAAAGCTCTTAAAGAGGAGTTAGCTGAGAAGTATGTTGTTAATCCACTAAAAATAGTAAATAAAGAAGAGTCTAGTGATGGGACTATAAAGTATCTATTACAAATGCAAGATGGCAAAACAATGGAAGCTGTATGGCTAAAGATGAAAGATACTCAACTTGATGATAGTGGCGAAGTAATCCAAGAAGCAAAATATACTATCTGTGTATCAACACAAGTAGGGTGTAAAGTAGGGTGCTCATTTTGTTTAACTGCAAAAGGCGGTTTTACACGAGATCTGACTGCTGGAGAGATAGTAGCTCAGGTAGTGACTCTCAAACGTGATAATAATCATAAGCACAACAGAAAAATAAACATTGTCTATATGGGTATGGGTGAGCCGCTGGACAACTTAGACAATCTTGCAAAGGCAATAGAGATATTTAAAGAA
Source organism: Sulfurimonas sp. (assembly GCA_030673275.1). Classification (GTDB taxonomy): domain Bacteria; phylum Campylobacterota; class Campylobacteria; order Campylobacterales; family Sulfurimonadaceae; genus Sulfurimonas. The sequence goes on along the minus strand of DAOVJL010000200.1, from coordinate 145 downwards.
GAAGAGGGCTTATGTATATCTGGTAAACGCCAAACGGTCTCTACAAGTGGTTTGAGCAACAAAATAGACCAGCTTGGGAAAATGAACTTAGGTGTGCATATAGCTATATCCCTTCATGCTGTTGATGATGACTTGAGATCCGAAC
>DAOVJL010000041.1 GCA_030673275.1 Sulfurimonas sp. | reverse complement strand
GATGAGATTGTTGCAATCGAATGTCGTCCACTTTCTAAGACTAAATCTTTTAGACTTAAAACAGTTGTAAAGGGAGCGTAGTATGATCCAAGGTTTTACTCGTTTAAATGTAGCTGATAATACAGGTGCTAAAGAGATTATGTGTATTAAGGTACTTGGCGGTTCTAAGCGTCGTTATGCAACAGTGGGTGACGTTATCGTTGCTTCTGTAAAAAAAGCGACTCCTACTGCTAAAGTTAAAAAAGGTAAAGTTGTAAAAGCTGTTGTTGTTAGAGTAGCAAAAGAGGTTCACCGTGAAAATGGTTCTCTTATTCGTTTCGATGACAATGCAGCTGTTATACTTGATGACAAGAGAGAGCCAATTGGTACTCGTATTTTCGGCCCTGTTGCTCGTGAAGTACGTTATTCTGGTTTTATGAAAATCGTATCTCTTGCACCGGAGGTTGTTTAATGGCAAAGTTTAATTTCAAAAAAGGCGATACTGTAGAAATTATCGCTGGTGATGATCGCGGAACTAAAGCTACTGTACTTGAAGTATTATCTAAAAGAAATAAGGTAATAGTTGAGGGTTGTAAAGTTGCTAAGAAAGCTATCAAACCAACTGAAGAGAACACTAAAGGCGGACATATCAATAAAGAGATGCCAATAGATGTTTCAAATGTTCGTAAAGTGGAGGCATAATAATGGCTCGTTTAAAAGAAAAATATTTAGGTTTAAAAGCTGAATTACAAAAAGATTTAGAGATTAAAAACCCTATGCAGGTTCCTGCATTGGAAAAAGTTATCATCTCTGTTGGTGCTGGTTTTGCAATGAAAGACAATAAACTTATTAAAAATATTGAAGATACTATTACTAAGATTGCTGGTCAAAGAGCAACTACAGTAATCGCTAAAAAATCAGTTGCTGGTTTTAAAGTTCGTGAAGGTATGCCGGTTGGTATTCGTGTTACACTTCGTGGTGAAAACATGTATAACTTCTTTGATCGTTTAGTTGCTATTGCTCTTCCTCGTGTTAAGGATTTCCGTGGAGTACCTAGAAATGGTTTTGATGGTCGTGGTAACTATAACTTCGGTCTTCAAGAGCAACTAATTTTCCCGGAAATTAGTTACGATTCAATCATGCAGATTCATGGTATGAATATAACAGTAGTTACATCTGCTGATTCAGACAAGGCAGGATTTGCTCTTTTAGAGAAAATGGGTATGCCTTTTACTAAAGGGAGCAACTAATGGCTAAGAAATCAATGATCGCTAAAGCGGCAAGAACTCCAAAGTTTAAGGTTCGTGGTTATACAAGATGTCAAGTTTGTGGTCGTCCACACTCTGTTCTTCGTGACTTCGGTATCTGTCGTGTATGTTTTAGAGATATGGCAAACAAGGGTCTAATCCCAGGTGTTAGAAAGTCTTCTTGGTAACCCAAGAGGAAACTCCTAATAATTAGTAATTATCTTTTATTAGATAATCACAACAAGGAAAATTAATGATAAATGATTTAGTATCTGATGCGTTAACACGTATCCGTAATGCTGGTATGAGAAGATTACCTGTTACTACTTTAGTTCACTCTAAGAGTGTTGAAGCAATGGCAAATATCTTAGTAGACAAAGGTTATATTGAGAGTTGTAATGTTATCGAAGATGGCGTTAAGAAAACTATCAAAGTTGTATTAAAATATGACGAAAATGAAAAAACTGTAATTAATGAAATGAAAAGAGTTTCTAAGCCTGGTAGACGTGTTTACAAAGGTAAAGAAGATATCAAACGTTTCAAAAATGGTTACGGAACTATTATTGTTAGTACATCACACGGCGTATTACCAAATGACAAAGCTTATGAGCTTGGCATTGGTGGCGAAGTTATGTGTACGATTTGGTAGGGAGATAGCATGTCAAGAATTGGTAAAAAACCGGTAGAATTTGCTGACATTAACGTTAGTGCAAATGGAGATGTTATAACTTTTGCTAAAGGCAAAAATAGTGTTGATTTAGATACAAAAGGTAATGTTGACTTCAAAATTGATGGAAATGTTTTAACTTTTGCTGCTAAATCAGAAGAGAAAGCTCATAGAGCATTCTGGGGAACATATAGAGCATTAGCTCAAAATATCGTTGTTGGTTTAACTACTGGTTATACTAAGCAATTAGAGATTAATGGTGTTGGTTACCGTGCTGCTGTTAAAGGTAAAGTACTTAATCTTCAACTTGGTCATTCACATGATATTAATTATGATTTACCAGAAGCAATAGAAGCTAGTGTTGAAAAGAATGTAATTACTTTAAAAAGCTATGACAAGCAAACTCTTGGTCAAGTTGCTGCTGAAGTTAGATCATTCCGTCCACCAGAGCCTTACAAAGGTAAAGGTGTTAAATACATGGAAGAGCATATCGTGCGTAAAGCCGGTAAAACTGCTAAGAAGTAAGGGAGGGTATTAAAAAATGAATGCAAAAGTATTAAAAAATAAAGTAGCTAACCGTTTAAAGCGTAAGCGTCGTATTCGTGCAAAAATATCTGGTTGTGCTTCACTTCCTCGTGTTTCTGTATTTCGTTCAAACCGTTATTTAAGTGTTCAAGCAATTGATGATGCGACAGCAACAACATTAGCATCACTTAATTCAAAGTCAACTGGTCATAAATCAAACAAAGAAGGTGCAGCTGCACTAGGCGCGGCATTTGCTGCTTCGTTGAAGAAAGCTAAAATTTCTGAAGTTGTATTTGATCGTAATGGTTACCAATATCACGGTGTTATAGCTGCATTTGGTGACGCACTTCGTGCAAACGAAATTAAGTTCTAGGGGTTAAGATGGAAATCAATAGAGAAGATTTTGAAGAATCAATTGTAAATATAGGTCGTGTTACAAAAGTTGTAAAAGGTGGACGTCGTTTCCGTTTTACTGCTCTTGTAGTTGTTGGTGATAAAAAAGGTACTATCGGTTATGGTATGGGAAAAGCGAAAGAAGTTCCTGATGCTATTAAAAAAGCGGTAGATAATGCATTTAAAAACTTAACTAAAGTTAGTATCAAAGGTACTACAATTGCACATGATATTGAGCATAAATATAACGCAAGTCGCGTTTTACTTAAGCCAGCATCAGAAGGTACAGGTGTTATCTCAGGTGGAGCTATGCGTCCAGTTCTTGAGCTTGCAGGTATTCAAGATATACTTACTAAGTCAATTGGTTCTAACAATCCAGGTACAGTGGTTCGCGCAACAGTTGAAGCACTTGGCAGATTAAAAGGATAGATGATGGGTATTGAAAATTTATCTCCAGCTGAAGGTTCTACAAGTAACCGTAAAAGAGTTGGTCGTGGACAAGGTTCTGGAACTGGTAAGACTGCAGCACGTGGTCAAAAAGGTCAGAAATCTCGTTCAGGTTACAAAAGAAAAAGAAACTTTGAGGGTGGACAAATGCAACTTGCAAAACGTCTTCCTAAAATCGGATTCTTTTCTCGTAATATAAAACCTTATGTTATTAATGTTGAGAAAATTACTGCAGTTGCTGAGTTAGCTGAGATCACTATGGAATCTATCCGTGGTGTTCACAAAATTGCTGCTTCAGTTAATAAAGTTAAATTAGTTGGTGCATCTGCTAAAGATCTAGCATCAAAAATTAAAGACGATAACGTTACAACTACAGGTAAATAGTCGTGAATAAAAATCTAGTAAATAAGATACTTATTACTATCGGGTTTTTATTCATCTACCGCCTACTGGCATATGTGCCGGTTCCAGGCGTAGATACAGCGGTTATTGCTTCATTCTTTGATTCACACCAATCTGATGCACTAGGTTTGTTTAATATGTTTAGTGGTAATGCTGTTGAGCGTATGTCAATTATTGCACTTGGAATCATGCCTTATATCACTGCTTCAATTATTATGGAACTTTTAGCTGCTACTTTTGCACCTTTAGGTCAAATGAAAAAAGAGCGTGATGGTATGGTTAAATATATGCAAATCATTCGTTATGCAACTATTGTTATTACAATCATTCAAGCAATCGGTATCAGTGTGGGTCTTCAAAGTTTAACTGGTCCAAATGGCAATAGTGCAATTCTTGCTGATCAAAATACATTTATACTACTTTCTGCTGTTTCAATGCTAGCTGGAACTATGTTACTTATGTGGATTGGTGAGCAGATTACACAGAGTGGTATTGGTAATGGTATTTCACTTATTATCTTTGCTGGAATTGTTTCTGCAATTCCATCTGCTATTGGTCAAACAATCACTATGGTAAATACTGGTGCTATGAGTTTCCTAACTGTAATTGCAATACTTGCACTTATATTGGGAACTGTTGCAGTTATTATCTATGTTGAACTTGGTGAGCGTCGTGTACCTGTTACATATGCTAAAAAAGTTATGATGCAAAATCAAAATAAAAGAGTTATGAACTATATTCCTATCAAAGTTAACTTAGCTGGTGTTATTCCAGTTATCTTTGCTTCTGCAATATTAATGTTTCCGATGACTGTTTTATCAAGTAGTACTAACCCAGATATTGTTGCTATTGCAGATTACTTAAATCCAAATAGTTATTTCTTTAACTTTTTGACATTTATGTTTGTTGTATTTTTTGCATTCTTTTATGCATCTATTACTTTCAATGCAAAAGATATTTCTGATAATTTAAAAAAGCAGGGTGGTTTCATTCCTGGTATTCGTACTGGTGAAGCTACTAAAGAGTTTTTAAATACAACGGCTAGTAACTTAACTGTTACCGGTGCTCTTTATCTTGGTCTTGTTGCTACTCTGCCTTTTATGATTATCAAGGGAATGGGTGTTCCATTCTTTTTTGGTGGTACAGCAGTTCTAATCGTTGTTCAAGTAGCACTTGATACAATGAGAAAAATTGAGGCTCAGCTTTACATGAGTAAATATGAGACACTAAGTGCAGTTGGTCTTTAAATAATGGCCATTGCGCTTAGAAAACCCCAAGAGATTGAGAAACTTCGCGCTGCCAATAAAATTGTTGGCGGTGCTTTAGAGTTGCTAAGACAAAACACAAAAGTAGGGGTCTCTTTAAAAGAGCTTGACACAATGGCAGAGGACTATGTCCTCTCCCAAGGAGCAAAGCCATCTTTTAAAGGTCTCTACGGCTTTCCTAATGCAGTATGCTGCTCACTTAATCAAGTTATCATTCACGGTATTCCAACTGATTATAAACTCCAAGAGGGTGATGTTATCGGTTATGATATTGGAACTGAGAAAGATGGTTGGTTTGGAGACGGGGCAATTACAGTGCCTGTTGGTAAAATTGACAAACAGGATGAGGAATTGATTGCATGTGCTAAAGATACTCTTTATGAAGCGATATCAGCTATTAAAGTTGGTATGCGTTTTAAAGAACTATCAGATGTACTGGAAAAATCTATTCGCTCAAAAGGTTTTGTTCCTCTTTATAACTTTTGTGGACATGGTATTGGTAAGAAGCCTCACGAAGAGCCTGAAATACCAAACTATCTTGAGGGAAAAAACCCAAAAGCTGGTCCAAAAATTAAAAACGGAATGGTTTTTTGTTTGGAACCTATGATATGTCAAAAAGATTCAAAACCACAAATTTTAGAGAATAAGTGGGATGTTGTTAGTGCCGATGGTTTACGCGGTTCACACTATGAGCATACTGTTGCAGTTATCAACGGTAAAGCTGAAATTTTATCTCAAGCTTAGAGAAGAAGGATTAAAATGGCTAAATCAGATGTTATCGAAGTTGATGGCAAGATTATAGAGGCTTTGCCAAATGCAACATTTCGTGTTGAATTAGAAAACGGGCATATTATTTTATGTCATATCGCAGGTAAGATGCGTATGCACTATATTAAGATATTACCTGGTGATAAAGTTAAACTTGAGTTAACACCATACTCTCTTGATAAGGGTCGTATCACTTACAGATACAAATAAAAAGAGGTTTTATTCCTCTTTTTAAACTCCCACTGTTTTACTTATAGAGAGTGAGCGGGACCTTTTTATTAACCAATTTATAAAAAGGTTCTGGATATATTTTTGCATTGGTAAATCCAAATTTTTTATATAAGATATACCAATTCATTGAAGAGGTGAAAATTGTCTCGCCATAAACTATAATCTCTTGATTCTTTTGTAGACCTAATTCAGATATAAAATTTTGCTCAATATCATCCTTGATCGTTAAATCATCAAAAAAACTATCTCTGTAATAATAATTTTTGGCATTTTTAACATGCCCTAATAATTTTGTGTTATCTGATTTTGTTTTGCCATCATATTTTGAACTCTTTCTGCTGTCAATTATCTGAGAGTCATGCAGATTCTTTTTTAGATAATTTGTACTTGCTATAATATTTTTATTTTGCTTAATCTTGTAGGTTCCATCACTTGGTGCATGAAAGCTTTTTGAAGATACTAAAAAACTGTACTCAAATACCCAAGCCATATATCCGCCATCCAAGATACTAATATTTTCAAATCCATATAGTGCAAAAATCATTGCAAGGTAGCTTGAGTTTAGCAGGTCTTTTTCTTTGTTTCTAGAGTAGATGATCACTTTAGAATTTTCATTGATACCTAGTTTTTTCATTTGTGATTGAACAATTTTATTTAGGTTAAATTCTCGTTCAAAATACTTTCTTTTTATAAATTTATCAATATCTACATGTAGAGCTCCAGAGATATGACTTTGTTTATAAAAAGACTTAGAACTTACATCTAAAAGAACCAAGTTTTTATCTTTTTGTAACTCTTGAAGTTGGGCAGGTTTAATAAAAGCATCATAAGCAACAGCGTTAAATGTTAATAGCAGCAATAGTAATATATATTTCATAAGAGACTTTAAAATGCTTGTTTGTTTCTAAATTCAGCTATTTCAGTTTCAACCATTTCATCTATCATAATTGTAAAAAGTTCAGATATCATATTTGGAGAGACCTCTGCCTGGATTGCCGCGTGACGAACTTTTTGTAAAATAAACTCTATTCTGTCTTTTTCTTTTACTTCATCAACGCTATTTTTAAATGATGCAGCTTGACGAATAAGATGACTTCTTTGTGAGATAAGTTTTACGAGCTTGTCATCAATAATATCAATTTCTTCTCTTACTTCTTCTAATGAACTACACTTTTTTATATCTAGCATGTTGTTTCTCCATTTCTTATAATATATGTTAGCTAAAAAGAGATAATGACTCGCTCTTTTAAATTATATTAAACTGTTTTTTATAAGCTTCTTGAAATGGTAAAGTTCTGTCTTTATAGTCTATAATATCACCTATTTCTATCTCTATTATGCGTTGTTCATCAGAGTCTTTTACAGCTGCCATCAACACTTCATTAGCCTTTGAGCGAATATAAACAGGAAGTATTGGAAGCTTGTTTTTTATAGCTATAACCTGAGCTCCCTCTTTAAACTCCTCTACCGGAGAATCTGTTTTATTCCTAGTGCCTTCTGGAAATATATAGATGGAGTTGCCATCTTTAACACAAGATTTTATATCTTTAAAAAAACCACTCATTTTAGAAGCTTCACGGTCAAGAAGAATACTTCCGCCATTTCTAGTAAACATACCAAAAAACAGAGAGTTGTACAGCTCTTTTTTTGCTATCCAGTATCCAAATATTTTACTATTTTTGGTAGCAAGTTCAACAATTAAAGGGTCAATTATTGTTCTGTGATTTGAAGCTAAAAGATACTGACCATCTTGCGGTAATTTATCTGTATTTATAACTTTAATTTTAATGTTTAGCTTGTTTAGTATAGCTGTTGCATAAGCTATTCTAATTCTTTTTTTATCAATAGAATCTTTGTTTATTTTTAGTTTAAATCCATAATAGTTTGTGATTATTATGGAGAATATAGCCATTTTTATTTGATTGAATGTCAAAAATTTGCCTTTTAATTAGCTTTGATTAGTTTTTTAGCAGATTTTGGAAGGTGAGCAAATGGGATGTTTCTCATACCTTGTTTTACTCCATCTTCGTAAACCATAACATCTAGAGTCATCTGAGATGGAAAGAATCTTATAACTTTATATAGAACTTTTTCCATCTCAAAAGATATTTTTTTATCAGATAGTTCTACACTTTTTTTAATCTTTGCCATCCTAGTCCTTTAGGTATATACCTGTGTCTTTTACTTCTATCTTTCCATCATCTTGAAGGGCAGTAAGTGAGCGTTTAAAATCTTTCTTGCTAAGACCAAAAACATTTTTTATAAGTTCCGCATCGCTCTTATAGTTGTATGGCATGTTTCCACCGTTCTCTTTTATAAGTTCTAGAACTTTATCTGAAGAGCCACCGCTTTTCTTTGTGCCTGGCTTACGAAGATTGAGGTCAATATTTCCATCTTT
>DAOVJL010000228.1 GCA_030673275.1 Sulfurimonas sp. | reverse complement strand
TTTCCTAGAGTCAAAAATGCCAGACCTATCATCAGACTCATCTCGTTTATGGCATTAAGCTCTTTAATTGAAAGAGAGATTTGTTTAGAGTTTTTCTCAGTTTTAAGTATAAAGAGTAAGATTACGATAAATCCAAGTAAAGCACCCAAACCTAAAAAGCCATAACTTGCCGTAATTACAGCAACATGTATGCTTAGCCAGTATGAGTTAAGGACAGGAACAAGATTTGTAACCTGCGGATCCATCCAGTTAAGGTGTGCAACAAATAAAATAAGACCTGTTAATATAGCTGTTGAGGCCATTGTGATTGTTGATCTTTTAGAAAAGACAAAGCCGGCTAAAATTGTTGCCCAAGCGATATAGATCATTGATTCATAACCATTCGACCATGGTGCATGGTCAGCAATATACCATCTCAATCCCATTCCAAATGTATGAGCAACAAATAGGACAACTAAAAGCCAAAAAGATATATTTGAAGCAATAGATAAATTAAACTTTGGTTTAATAATTTTTATAAAACTAAATATTAGAAGTATAAAACCAACCAAAAAATATATAGGATAAATAGTCTCAAAAATATTTGCATAATTATAAAACATCTCTGCTTTTATTCTAGTGTCTGATGGAATAACCGATGAACCATAAAACTTTTGATACTCAACTATCTTAGCAATAGCACTGTTTGCATTACTCCAGTCTCCAGTGCTTACCGCAGCATCCAAGGCTGAAAAGTATTCAAATGCAATATTTCTAATCTTTACAACGTCATTTGGGTGGAATGTTTGAAGTGCCTCAACAGTCGGATGCCATTTGTTATTTACATCATTTGGTTTTGGCCAAATCTTCATTAATGAACCTGAATATACAGCGTATGAAATATTTACACGCTCATCAACTTTTAAAACTGCTTTATCAAACAGATCTCTATGTTTTGGTTCTTTTCTCACCGCGTTATCTACTGAATCTGATAGTTTATAACCGTTTATTCTTTCTGGATCTGTAAAAAACTGAGAAAATGAAGCATATTTAGTATCTGCATCTACACCGATAAGTTTGTTAATCTCTTCATTTTTTGTTCTAATAATTTTTAAATCTCTATAAGCATCAGGTTTGGCCATCATTCCTAGTATTACTTGGTTTGAATTTAATTTCTGACTTCCTACACTGACATATGCACCTCTATGAATTTTTGCCAATATCTCTTTTGAGAGTGTATCCATGGGTTTCATTCTACCGGCACTGTCTTGAATAATCAACTCACCAAATTTATTTGCATGTTCTTTATCAAAAGACAAAATAGTTTTTATTGTCGGGCTTAATTCCTCTGCATATGACGGCGTAATACTAAAAAGTAATCCTAATGAAAGTAAAAATCCAAGAGCTTTACTTTCACTTGCTTTTCTAGCTTTCTCGGATAGTTTTTCGAATCTGTTTCCTCTTGAAAATAGCGCCCAAAACATTCCTAAACCTAAAAGAAAATAGCCGATATATGTTGGAAGTGTTCCAGGGTCATTGTTTACAGACAAAACTGTTCCTTTTTCATCTTGATCGTATGAAGATTGAAAAAATCTATACCCACGATGTTCTAAAATATTATTCATAAAAATTCTATACGGCATATGAATATTTTTTTCATTATCAATAAGTTCAACCTCACTTGCATAAGAAGCCGGAGACATTGAACCAGGGTACCTGTCAAGCTGAAAATCAAGAAGTTTTATACCAAATGGAAGTGTTAATCTTTTTGAACCATAAGCTACATGTACATCAACTCCATTGACAATATTATGAGAGTCTTTCGCCATTCTTCCTGCCTGTCCAAAAAGCATAATCTCTTTAGAAGTTCCATCTACTGTAATATTAAATTTAAGAGCATCCGTACCGGGACGCATTGGAGATGCATCTGGATTTGAGATAATTTTTGTTTTTGCATGTTTATAAAACTTACGCACTACAAAATTACCACCATCAAATCCATAAAGAGTTCTTTGGGCAAGTGCCGCTTTATCATTTGGAGCAAGTTCTCCTTGTGATTTATCATCCATATTTAGATATTTAAGTGTCTCATCATATTTCATAAACAACTTACCGTCTTCAACAAATATTGAGATAGTAGGTCTTAAAAATATTTTGCCTGAACCAAAATCTAAGGCCATCTCACTATTTTCATAATAAGAGCCTTTTTTTAACTTAATCGGTTCACTTGAACCTTGGGCTGCAATCATCATGTCTAGAACTTCAAAACCACCTTCACTGCCCTCTTCCAGTGCCTCTATAGCATCTGGAATATAGTCAATTAGCTCTACTTGTACATCTTTGTCTTTAATATTCAAAGATGATGATAGAGAATTTTTTGTTTTTTTAGACAGGTAAACTACTTCAGAAGTTGAGACTTCTTCTTTATCAATTCTTGCACTTACTTTAAAGTAAGTATTTGAACTTATCATAGTCGATGCTGTTGCATTCTCGCGAATATGCATAGTACCTTCGTAACCGATAAAACGAGTCATTGCAGCACCAATAATAATAATAATAAAAGACAAGTGAAAAATAAAAATTGGAGCTTTTTTAACAGTGTACATTTTATACTTAATGATATTGTAGATAAGATTGATTGTCAGTAATGCTTGCAGGACTTCAAACCATCTTGCATTATAAATATCTGCTTTTGCAGTTATAGTACCGTAATCATTTTCAATAAATGTCGCATATCCAATGGCAAATGCAAAAATCAGCATCATAACTACCATCGTTTTCATAGAACCTACAATAGAAAAAAGTTGTTTCATATATATCCCTTAATTAAAAAGGATATTCTAGTTAAAATTAACTAATAGAGGGTTAAACTGTACTAAATTAGTATTATATTGTTAATCTATTTTAAAAGTTATTCTAAAGTCTCCACTACTAAGCTCTTTTGCCTCATGA
>DAOVJL010000212.1 GCA_030673275.1 Sulfurimonas sp. | reverse complement strand
TTTTTCATAAGCTTTTACACTATCTTGCAAAGTTATTTCAGGGTTCATTAGTGTTTCTAAAATTTGTTTAGCACTATCAAGTTTGTTTTCAAATCCCACTGTTTCTTTAGGCATCTAAGACCTCCTTTACGTAATCTTCAAATTTATCCAGCTCTACTAGAAATGCATCATGTCCATACTCGCTCTCTATATCTATATAGTAATGATTTTTATGTCCTACTTCTGTTAATATATTACTTAATTCTTTCATCTCAGAACTTTTAAAAAGTTGATCATTGCTAAAGCTCATAAGATGCAACTCAGACTTAACCCTTTGTATAGCTTCAGTCAGTGAATCAAACCCACGGGATAAATCATATATATTTATCGCTTTGGTAATGTATAGATAAGATAAAGGGTCAAACCACTTTGTAAAATTATAGCCGTTGTATTCTAAGTATGATTCTATTTGAAATTTACCAAAGAGTTCATAAAGCCCATCAGTTCTTTTATACTCTCTGCCAAATTTTTCACTCATTGATTCATGTGATAAAAAGCTTATATGACCAGCCATTCTGCCAACTGCCATTCCCGATAAACCTTGCTCTTTTATAACTTCACTATCATAGTAGCCTTGCTTAAAATCAGGGTCTTTTAGTATCGATTCCTGAGCAACTTTGTTAAACGCAATCGCCCAAGGTTGAGTAGCGTAAGTTGTTGCCATAGAGATGATTTTTTTTGCAAAATTAGGGTAGTGAATTGCAAATTGCAGTGCTTGCATACCACCCATAGAACCACCGACAATTGCATAGACACTATGAATATTAAGTCTATCAAAAAGAATTCTTTGAGCCTTTACCATGTCTTTAACTGTTACAACCGGAAATTTATAGCGGTATGAATTATGATGTGGAAGTTGTGGACTCATAGGACCGGTGGAACCAAAACAACTTCCAATTATATTTGTACAAATAACAAAATATTTATCAGTATCTATCGCTTTACCTGAACCAACAAGACCATCCCACCATCCAGCTTTTGTTTCATCTTCATAAGTTCCTGCACAGTGGTGCGAACCTGTAAGAGCATGACAGATAACAACAACATTGCTTTTATCATCATTTAGTTCACCATAGGTTTCGTATACTATATCATATGGTTCTAATATACGACCACTCTCTAAGTAGAGTGGATTGGTAAAGTGCTCACTGTGTGTTTTTAGATTTAATGACAACTTTTCAACTCTCCATGAAATAATTGTAATATTTTAGCAAAAATGACTTAATACTAATTTGATTAGATTAAAAAACTTGGCGTTTAACTCCATTATGCCTCAAGAGCCTGTTTTATATCTGCTATTAAATCATTAATAGATTCTAATCCGCAAGAGATTCTAATTAGTCCAGCTGGAACACCACAAGCATTTAATTCATCTTCACTTAACTGCTGGTGAGTTGTAGAAGCAGGGTGAGTAATGATTGATTTCGAATCACCGATATTTACAACTAAAGAGTAAAGCTCTGTTGCATCTACTATTTTTGTAGCTTCTTCAAGAGAATCAACTTCAAAACTTAGAAGTCCGCTACAAGCTCCATCGTCAAAATATTTTTGAGCATTTTCATAGTTTGAGTTACTTTTCAGTCCCGGATAGTTTACTTTATTTACTTTAGGATGTGCTTCTAAATACTCTGCTAATGCAAGTGCATTTTTAGAGTGTTCGCGCATTCGAAGTGCAAAAGTCTCAACTCCCTGGATGAATAACCATGAGTTAAACGGAGATACTACAGAACCTAGGTCACGAAGCAGTGAAAGGCGAGCTCTTAGAGTAAATGGCGGCAGAGGAACATCAACATAAACCAAACCATGATAAGAGGGATCTGGCTCATTAAAGTGAGCATAGCGAGGATTTGCTTTTAGTTTTTCAAGCAGACCTTTTCTCTCTACTAAAATTCCGCCAATAGCCAAGCCTTGACCGGTTGTATATTTACTCGCACTATGAACTGATATATCAGCACCAAACTCAAAAGGGCGACATAAAACAGGAGTTGCAACCGTGTTGTCAACAACACTTAATATCCCATAGTCGTTTGCAATTTTAGTTATAGCTTCAATGTCCGCTACATCAATACTTGGATTTGTAAGTGATTCGAAAAAGATAACTTTTGTCTTATCATCTACCAGCTCATGAATCTGCTCAGGAGAGTGAACGTCAAAAAATCTAGCTTCAATTCCAAATCTTTTAAGAGTATGGGCAGTTTGAGTAAGAGTCCCACCGTAAAGCTGTTTAGCACATATAATATTGTCTCCAGCCTCAGCAGCATTAGCAATAGCAAAAAAGATAGCACTCATACCACTGGAAGTGGCTAATGCAGCTTCTCCGCCTTCAAGCTCTGCAAATCTTTTCTCGAACACATCTGTTGTCGGATTATTAAGACGAGTATAGATATAACCTAACTCTTTTAGGGCAAATAAATTTGCAGCATGCTCAACATCACGAAATTCATAAGCAGTTGTTTGATAAATAGGAACAGCCATTGTTCCCTCTGGTCCTTTTTCGTAACCCGCGTGCAGCGCTTTTGTTTGTAATTCCATTTATTTCTCCAAGGTTAAAATATTTTTATCATTCTAGTTAACTAGCGTTTTTCATACAGAGATTTACTTCTGGCATTAAGCAGTGTCGTTTTTTGTGAGAGAAACTCATCAACTGCAATAGCACATTCTCGTCCTTCATGGATAGCCCAAACAACTAGTGATTGACCTCTACGCATATCACCGGCACTAAAGACACCTTCTACTGAGGTTGCATAATCTTTTGTTGCTACATTACTTCTGGCATCTGTTTCAAGTGATAACTCTTCAATTACACCACTTTGTTCAGGCCCTAAGAATCCCATAGCTAAAAAGATTAAATCTGCTTTTAGTATAAACTCAGTTCCCTCTATCTCACTAAATCCTTTATCACCCCACTTAATCTTAACGCAGTTGATACCTTTAACATCACCGTTTTCATCTTTTATAAATGATTTTGAGAGAATATCAAAGTCCATATCACACCCTTCTTCTTGAGAAGTAGAGAGTTTAAATACTCTTGGATACATTGGCCATGGCAT
>DAOVJL010000243.1 GCA_030673275.1 Sulfurimonas sp. | reverse complement strand
TTTACTCATCAAAAGTTATAGAAGATATTGAGACGTGGATGAAAAAATTGTTATCCAATTCATCAAGTGGTATAAAAGAGGTCCCTGCATTCAAAAGAATCATAGAAAATCTAATGAGAATAATAGCACCGCAACTATAGAACAGGAATATAGCATGTTAAAACCATCAAAATGTATTAAATCTTTAAAACATCAAGATGATAAGTGCAGCAGTAAATTTACCGTATTATGCTGGAATAGTGCCAAATTAACGCTAAATGGTCCATACAAAGAGTTGCTTAAAACACTTATAGAAGATGAGCGTATTGACTTTCTTCTATTGCAAGAAGTCAAAAAAAGTTTAGCAGAAGAGCTCGATATTTCTGACTATTCATATGTGCTATCTCCAAATATCCAAACAAGAAAGCATATTTTTGGAGTTTTAAGTGCATTTAAAATATCTTGCGAAGATGAGTTATCACTACTTACTAAAAAGAGAGAACTAGCTTACGCCACACACAAAGTAACTCTGATTACAAAGCATAACATGTCTAAAAACACTCAGATGATGATAGTAAATCTACATGCTATAAACTTTGTAAAAAATAGTGATTTTTATAACGAGCTAAACAGTATAAAAGCGGTTATTAGACTTCATAAAGGCCCTATAATAGTTGCAGGTGACTTTAATACATGGAATGTAAAAAGAGTAAACTATTTAAAAGAGTTTACTCATGACTTATCTCTAATAGAAGTAGGTTTTTCTGATGATAAACATGTAAAAAAAGTCTTTTCTAACTCTTTAGATTATATCTTTTACAGAGAATTAAAACTTACTGATTCTAAAGTTATTGATACGAAAAAAATCTCTGACCATAATCCGATTATTGCAAGTTTTGAACTTATTACCACACCAACTATATAGTTGGTGTGGTAATGCATAACAGCTATTTTATAAACTCTACTACTTCATCATAGTCTAGTCTAAGCTGGGATGACTGCTCATTGATTCTGTAACCAAAAGGTAAAACTAAAGATAATTGATATTGACTAATATCAAGACCTAGTATTTTCTCTACTTTTTCTTTTTCAAAGCCCTCTATTGGGCAACTGTCGATGCCTAGAGTAGCTGCCGCAGTCATCATGTTTCCTACTGCGATATATGTCTGTTTTGAAGTCCAAGAGTATATATTTTTATCAGAACTGAGAGTCTCTTTTAAATGACCAGAGTATAAATTCATGTAAAAATCAAATAGTTCTTGTGTCATTTCTCTTCTTTTAAATCTCTTCTGGGGTAGTCCTGATTCTACTTTAACAGACTCAATTGCAGCTAAAACAATAACTAAATGAGAACATGAAGTAACTTGAACTTGATTCCAGCATGCAGGTCTTATTTTTGCCTTTAATTCTTCATTTGTAATAACCAAGAATTTCCAAGGCTCCATACCGAACGATGAAGGAGATTTTTGCCCTGCTTCTAAAATAAATTTGATATCTTTATCAGATATTTTTTTATCTTCATCAAAGACCTTGCATGCATGTCTAAAATTCATCGCTTCTTCAAATGTTTTATTCATGTCCGGATAACCTCTCAACTTGAGCCACTTTATTGCCGTCTCTTATGATTTTGATACGATCACCGGCAAGAAAACGATTTCCTTTTAGTACAATTACAACCTCTTCTCCGTGGTCTAACTCTACAGTAAGTTCTTCTCCGTTTGCTTTTGCTATTTCACTTCCAACGTAGCGGCCACCCAAACCACCACCCAGCATTGCTAAAACACTGCCTTTGTTGCTACCAATCAGTGAACCAAGCACAGCACCTACTAATGCTCCAATAAACTTACCAGACCCATCATCATTTATAACAACCGGTCTAGATTTTGTTACTGTACCAATTTCATAACTTTTGATTTGAGTATAGTTTTCACCATCATACTCTGGTCCCGTATTGGTTGCACAACCACTAAATAGTAATAAACCTGCTAGCGATAAAGATATTATAATTTTCATTATTTTCATCCTTTTTAGTTATCTAAATTATGTAAAGCCAACTCTTTTTTCAAATACTCTCCAGTATAGCTACCTGTCTTATGATACTCTTTTGCGAGTTTTTCAGGGCTTCCCTCAGCAATGATTAATCCACCGCCAGAGCCACCCTCTGGTCCCATATCTATAACCCAATCAGCATTTTTAATCATATCTAAGTTATGCTCAATAATAAGAACACTGTTTCCAAGCTCTACAAAGTGATGAAGGACCTTAGTAAGTCTATCTACATCTGCAAAGTGAAGCCCAGTTGTTGGTTCATCCAATATATACAAAGTTTTTCCAGTGTCTTTACGGCTTAACTCTTTACTTAGTTTTATTCTTTGAGCTTCACCGCCAGAGAGTGTTACAGCATTTTGACCAAGAGTTATGTAGCCAAGCCCAACATCAACAAGTGTTTTCATTTTTTGATGTATTTTAGGAATAGGTTTGAAGAACTCAAAAGCCTCATCTACGCTCATGTTTAGTACATCAGATATAGTTTTACCTTTGTAAAATACTTCTAGAGTCTGTTGGTTGTATCTCGTGCCGTTACATGTATCACACTTAACTAAGATATCCGGTAAAAAGTGCATCTCTATCTTATTTTGACCCTCACCTTGACACTTCTCACATCTTCCACCCTTAACATTAAAGCTAAATCTTGAAGTTGTATAGCCCCGTAT
>DAOVJL010000065.1 GCA_030673275.1 Sulfurimonas sp. | reverse complement strand
TTACATTTTCTTAACGTTCAAAAACAATTTTATTTTAGCTTTTCAAGGTCTGCAAAAAAACCGCATAAACTTTTATGATAGTACATGTATCTACAAAAGTATACACATCCTTAGATATAAACCTTTATTTACAAAAATTATAACGGCCGTCTGCACACACCATGAATCGCCCAGACAAACTTTAAAATATTTGGAAAAAAGTCGAGGACTGTTTGAGCATAGCGAGTTCCGCAGACTCCAAATATTTTATAGTTTGTATGGAAAAAGTGATGAATTTTGTGTGCGATTTTTTTATTTTACTTTTTTTCTAAAAAAAAGTAATGAACAATGCTGTATTAAGTAGACGTTTTATTTACTGATAGTTATTTTTTTCTTGCAATTAAAAGAGTGGAAATATCCATAGAAAAACTTTTTGCATAAAGCATTTCAAAACCAGCTTCTTCTAACTCTTTTTTCATATTTTCTACAGTTGAAAAATCTTCTATAGAGTTTGGTAAATACTCATAAGCTTCTAAATTTTTAGAGATAAAACCACCAACTTTTGGTAGTATTTTATTCATATAGAAATCTCTGATTTTCCCTAATGTAGATGGATTCTCATTTTTCATAAATTCTAAAATAACAACAAGTCCATCTTTTTTCAAAACTCTGTTAAACTCATCAAGTGCTTTTTTTCTCTCAACAACATTTCTTATTCCGTATGTAATACTTAGTATATCCCCGCTTAAATCTTCAAGAGGAATCTCTGTTGCTTTTGATATGTGGTAATTAAATTTAGGGTACTTCTCACGAGCGACATCAACCATTCCATTTGACGGGTCAACACCAACAATTTCACCTATAGCAATTCCGTTAACCTCTGATCTTTTTTTCCAAAAGTCCATCATATCGCCAGTTCCACATGCTACATCAATAATCTTATCTAAAGAATCTTGTCCGTAAAATTCATAAGCTAGGTCACAAGCTTTTCGTCTCCAGCTTTTATCTACACCCATACTCATGACACGATTTGCTGTGTCATAAGTTGGTGCAATATCATCAAACATTGATACGATTTTTTCTTGCTTTTCCATAATCTATATTTCCCTTTTCATCCACATTATTATATCTTGTGCTTCTTTTTCTGTATTTAAAATTTCAAATTTATCATTTATTTTTTCAAAACTACTATTTCCACCAAGTGTTGGAGCTAAATAACATAAATAGTAGTCCACTATATCACGAGTAAGTTCAAACATTTTTGAACTTCCTTCTATCATAATATTTTTATAATTGTCCATCTCTGATAAATTATCAGAAATAATTACTTTTCTGTTTTTTATACTAAAAAGAGGAATCGTTTTATCAAAATCTTTTTCTTGTGAAAGTATCAGAATATCTGGAGCTTTTCCATCTACTAATCTTGCATCCAAAGTTGGTCTGTCAATCCTAACTGTATTCCCGCCAATTACAAGTAAATCACACACATCTCTCATAGCATGTACATTTTTTCTTGACTCTTTTGAGCTTATGATTCCATCATCAGTAGTGCCATTAAGTCTTTGTGCCCATTTAAAAAAAATAAAACTTTTTTGATTCCACATGTTAAATGGTTTAAGCAGAGCATCACACTCTTTTTCTAAAACTCCATCCTCTACATGTAGACCAGATTTTTTAATGATTTCATTGCCGCCTGATGCCTCTAAATTTGAGTCATTTGAACCTACATACAGTTTTTTTATCCCTAAACTTGAAATAAGGCTTGCACAAGATGGTGTTTTTCCTACATGTGAACATGGCTCAAGGGTTGTGTATAATGATATATTTTCAAAACAGTTATTATGATTTTCTAAAAGGAATGTGTGAATATCAGATGATAAAGTCAGTTCCGAAATCTTTTCATCATTTGTAAGTTTATAGTAAGCAGTTTTAAGAGCTTCAACTTCTGCATGTGGCTCTCCTGCACGCCTGTGAGCTTCGACAGCTAATATTTCACCATTAGCTCCAACAAGACTACAACCAACTGCAGGATTTGGATATGTTAAACCTTGATATTTCCAAGCCTCTTTGAGGGCAAGGCTCATATAAAAGCTACTGTTAATTACCATTCAAAATATGTTTTTGCTTTTGCAATTTCACCAAAATCTACAGAAGTTTCTTCGCCGTCAACTTCAAGAAATATTTTAGAGTCTTCAACTTTAACAAGTAATGCTTTGATTTTAGTTTTGTCTTTTAATAAAAGTGAAACTCTCTCACCAACGCTCATAGCAAACTGTTTTACAGAAGTTAATTTTCTCTCGATTCCAGGGCTTCCAACTTCTAGTCTATAGTCACCTGAAACAGGTGGTGTTACATCAAGAAGTGGAGATATAAGATGAGTAAGTTCAACGCAAGTGTCAAGGCTTACAGCTTTTCTTTTCCCATTTTCTATTTCAGTAGAAAGAACACTAACACGGTAGATAGTATCATCGCCTTCACTTACAGTCGAAGTATCGTAAAGTTCTAAATCAACTGATGAAACTAACGAATTGATATCACTTTCTAGACTCATACTTAATCCTTTGCAATACGCTTAAAAAGCTCTTCAATATTTTGAGACTTTTTTAGTTGTTCATCAAATTCAAATGCTAATTTTGGAGAACGAAACCAACCTTGATCTTTTAAACAAAATGTTTCAACTATTGGACGAGCTTTACGAAGTAGTTTTAGATAGTCTCTTTTTTCTTGCTCATTTAGTAAGGCTGGGTCAAGATAGACCTTTGCATCACTTCTTCCGCGAGAACATTTAACTTCAATCACATCTATCTCATGTAATCTTTTATCATTTAAACTGCCAAGAGCTTCTGGAATCAACTCTAAAAGAATTGACTCTGTCCTTTTGAGTTTTATTTCAGCTTCGGTCACAGAGAAATTTTTTGCTCAACTTTTTTGAATGTCTCAATAACATCTCCAACTACAACATCGTCGTAACCTTTTATGCCAACACCACACTCATAACCGTTACCAATCTCTTCAACATCATCTTTGAAACGTTTAAGAGAAGTAAGTTCACCTTCGTAAATAACAACACCCTCACGGATAACACGAACAAGACCACCACGGATAAGTTTACCATCAACAACAACACAACCGGCAATCATACCTTTTGGTGTTTTAAATGTATCTTTAACATCAGCTTGACCAGTATTCTCTTCGTTATACTTAGTTTCCATCATACCAGTTAACATACTGGTAACATCATCAAGAAGCTGATAGATTATAGAGTAGTTTCTAATCTCTATCCCTCTTTGTTTAGCTAAAGCTTTTACAGCACCAGTTGGACGAATGTTAAACCCAAGTAAAATACAATTCTCACTTGCACTTGCTAACTCAACATCATTCTCTGTAATTCCACCGACACCAGTAGAAATAACATCAACTTTTACCTCTTCATTTCTAAGTTCACTAAGCGAAGACTTAAGAGCTTCTAGTGTACCATGAACATCTGTTTTAAGAACGATTTTAAGAGATTTAAGTTTACCCTCTGCAATCATAGAAGTCATATCTTCTAAAGTTGATTTTTTAGAGTGAGAAAGCTCTTTATGTCTGTCATACTCATGACGTTTTTGAGCATACTCTTTAGCCTCTTTATCACTACTCATTACAGTCATAACTTCACCAGAAGCTGGAACTTCACTAAGTCCTGCTACTTGTGCTGTATGACTTGGAAGCAGAATCTTAACTTGTTTATTATTTTCATCAATAAGGGCTTTAACACGACCATAAGATGCACCACAAACAACATAATCACCAACTTTAAGTGTACCATTTTGAACAATCACTGTTGCGACTGGACCACGACCTTTTTCGAGTGAAGACTCAACAACTGCTGCTTTAGCTAGAGCATTTTCATTTGCTTTAAGTTCAAGAACATCAGCAGTAAGTAGAATATTTTCAAGTAAATCGTCAATACCCATCCCAGTTTTTGCAGAAACAGGGATAAATTCAATATCTCCACCCCAATCAGCTGGATTCATATCACGCTCTGCCATTTGACCTTTTACTAAATCTGGTTGAGCTGTCTCTTTATCCATTTTATTAAGTGCAACAATTACTGGAGCGCCTGATTCCTGTGCTAGCTTGATAACCTCTTCTGTTTGAGGTTTAACACCATCATCAGCAGCTACAACGATAATGATAATATCTGTAATGTCAGTACCGCGTTTACGCATATGTGAGAATGCTGCGTGACCCGGAGTATCTATAAATGTGATTGCTTTACCGTGTTGTTCAATCGTATAAGCACCGATATGCTGTGTAATTCCGCCAGCTTCACCCTCAGTTACTTTTGCTTCACGAATTGCGTCAAGGAGTGAAGTTTTACCATGGTCAACATGTCCCATAATTGTAATAATAGGAGGTCTCTCAGTAGCATCTGGATCTTCTTCAATATCTTCTACTGCATGAGTAAACTCATCTTTAGGATCAATGATTGTTACTTCAACTTCAAACTCTTCACTTAAAATTTCAATCTCATCATTTCCTAAAAAATCATTCTTAGTCATCATCATTCCAAGATCAAAAAGTACTTTAATGATGTCTGACATAGGACGGTTTAGTTTTTCAGCAAACTCATAAACACGAATATCTTCAGGAATTTCAACATGAGTTACAACTACATCTTCTTGAGTAGCTTTAGCATATTTTTTTCTCTTATCACGAGATACTTTTCTACCTCTTGGAGCTGCTTTTTTATTTGCATTTCTACCGGCTGGCTTGGGAGCTCTTGGTTTTTTAGGCTGTTCCGGCATCATTTCACGACGCTCTGTAGCATTTAAATCAAGTAGCGTTACCTGATCATCCATATCCATAGATACATCACTCATAGAACCACCAAAGATATCCATCCTTGTGCCCTGCTCTTGCTTTCTAGCAGTTGAAGACTGTTGTTTGCTTTTTTTCTTACTTGCCAACTCTTCTAAAGCCTCAGCACTCATCCTGCCATACGAAGATACTGATGCAGCTTGTTTTTCAGGAGCACTATAGCTCTCTTCTACTTTTGGCTTTCTCTTTTTAACAATCTTAAGACCAGATCTTTTAATCTGCATTTTTTTAGGCTCAACAACTTTTAGAGATCCATCTTTAGAAGCTTCTTTAGGAGTTTCTTCTTTTTTCACTTCTGATTTTTTATCTTCTTCAGGCTTAGATTCTTCTTTTTTTACCTCAAGAGCATCTTTTTTAGTCTCTGTTTTTTTAGCATCTTTATCAGGAGCATCTTCTTTAGGAGTATCATCTTTTGCTTTTGCAGGTGCTTTTACTTCTGGTACTGGTGCTTCTACAGTCTCACCATTCATAATATAGTTTGCAATTTCTTCTGCTTGTTCCATACTAACTTTACTCTGTGCAGCTTTTACTTCTATACCCATGCTCTTAGCTTTTTCTAAGACATCTTTAGAAGCAATTCCCAGCTCGTCTGCAATTTCTTTAACGCTAACTTTTTCTGTCATCAGTGATGATCTCCTTTAGTATGTTCGAAAATTTATCTTTATCGCCACTTCTGCATTGACGCATAAGTGCTTTTAAAACCCTCTTTTGGTCTTTTAGACAAACTTTACATAAATAAAAACTTCTACCATTACCTCTAAAAAGACTAAGTTGTGTATTTTCACACTGAAGTCTAAGAAGCTTGTTCTGTGTATCTCTTTGCCTGCAAGATATACACATTCTAAGGGGTTGGTTAAATTTTTTCGCCATTATACCTAAAAGTTCCTTGATTTAATAGAAGATATTTACAACTTATCTCTCTATTATAAGTCCATCATTATCAAAATTTAAAACTTTAACTGTAAAGTCTGGAAATTTCTGGCTTAGTTTGTTTGCAATCATTGCTGAATCTTCGTCGTATGCCATTGAAAAAAATGTAGAACCACTGCCTGAGAGTGTACTCATCAGCGCTCCACTTTCATATGCTATTTTTTGTACGCTAAAGAGTTCCGGTAAAATTTTCATTCTTGCTTTTTGATGAAATCTGTCCTGAGATGCCAGTTTTAATATCTCCCAATCTTCATTAAAAAATGCCGCAACACTAAGTGCTGTATGAGAAAGATTATAAACGGCATTCTCTTTTGAATATGATTTAGGCAAAAGTGTTCTTGCTTTTGATGTACTTATTGGCTTATTTGGAATTACTACAATTGCTTTTATATAGTCTGGAAGGTGCTTTTTTTGAGAAAACACTTTACCTTTTTCTACCGTTGCCGCATTAAAACCACCCATTACTGCCGGAGTGATGTTATCTGGATGTGGTTCATACACTAATGCGTGATTAAGTATTCTTCTTTTAGATACTCTTATACCTGCTGCTTCATGTGCACTCGCTACTGCTGAGACAATTACAGCAGATGAGCTGCCGAGTCCTCTTGACATTGGTATTTGATTATGAAAAGTAAACTTAAAGTTTTGTCTTTTTTTAGTCAGTCTATTATAGTGGTCATTAAAAATACTAACAAAAAGATTATTACCTTTAAGTCTTGGATTGTTTTCACCCTCACCTTTTATACTAACACTGAAAAATTTTGATGGATGAAATTCAACTCTGTTTCTTAAGTCAACTGCTAAACCTAAAGAATCAAATCCAGGTCCAAGGTTGGCACTGGTTGCCGGTACACTTATTGTCACTTTTATCCTATCCAACAGCTCCAATACAATAAAGAGGCGCAACTGTTGTACTAAACTCACTATAATCAAGCTCATCAGGCAGTCTAAAACTAGACTTCGGAGCTATTTCTAATTTTTGAGTTTTTATTTCTGAAGAGAGCTTAACAAAAAATAGCTTTCCAATCGCTTTTATTGGTTGATTTTCATTAAAATAAAATGCATCTGTTGCAAAAAGTGGTATATTTTTTAAAATACTAATTGATTTTAAAAATAT
>DAOVJL010000079.1 GCA_030673275.1 Sulfurimonas sp. | reverse complement strand
CTTTGTGCAATGCCGTCTACATGATACTTTAAACGATTTAGCAGATATAGTTCATCAGCACTATACTTAGCTTGAGACTCTTTTATATAGTTACGTAAAAATTCTAATTTTTGTATCTCGTCATCAAACTCTATACTTTTAATAATACCAAGAATTTCATCATACTCATCTCCGCACTCTCTTATAAAATCATACGATAAATCAATTGTTTTCATTGTATCAAGTGCTTTAGAGAATGCAAAATGATTGTACAACAGGCAACCAACAAAATATTCTATATCAGAACTTTCAAATTCAGAGTATTGATGGTTTTCGTTACTAAAATGCTCATGCCAAATTTTTAAAATTTTTTCTATTTTTTTATTCATCCGCGTATTATACCCTATAGCAATTAATATGGATATTTGTGACGCTTACGTGACACTTTTTATTATAAGTTTTTAACGTCTATTCTTATAAACTGCTCTCTAGAATTTAAGGGGTAAGTTATGGTTCAAAATATTTTAAAAAGAGATGGCACGCATAAGGAATTCTTATCATTTAAGATTGAAGATGCGATTAAAAAGGCCTTTAAATCTCAACATGTAACGTATGATAGTTCAATATTTTTCAATGTATTAGAAAAATTAAAGAGCAAAAGAGTTATTGCAGTTGAAGATATACAAGATTTAATAGAAGAAGAGTTATATAAAGCTAGATATTATGATGTAATGAAGTCATTTTTACTTTATCGTCATATGCATAAAATGCAAAGAGATCATCTGCTTGAAGAGGACACAACATATATAAACTCAACTCAAACTGTTGAAGAGTATATTAACGGAAGTGACTGGAGAATAAAAGCAAACTCAAATACCGGTTACTCAAATGCAGGTCTTGTAAATAACACAGCTGGAAAAGTTATAGCAAACTACTGGCTGGATAAAATCTACACAAAAGAAGAGGGTTATGCACATAGAAACGGCGACTACCATATTCATGATTTAGATTGTTTAACTGGTTATTGTGCAGGATGGAGTTTAAGAGTACTTCTTGATGAAGGTTTTAACGGTGTTCGTGGTCGTGTAGAGAGTGATGCTCCAAGACATTTTAGAGAAGCACTTGGTCAAATGGCAAACTTTTTAGGTATTCTTCAAAGTGAGTGGGCCGGAGCGCAAGCATTTTCATCATTTGACACATATTTAGCACCTTATGTTTTTAGAGATAAATTACCATACAATGAGGTTAAAAAAGCTGTTAGAAGCTTTATTTATAATCTTAATGTACCGGCACGTTGGGGACAATCTCCTTTTACAAATGTGACAATTGACTGGACTGTTCCAGAAGATTTAAAGGATCAAATCCCTACATGTAAGCAAAATCACCTTTTTAAAGGTCTGCTTGACAGTGAACTGGAATCTATAGCTAAAGAACGTGGCTGTGAAAGCCTTGAAAATATGACATATAAATATTTTCAAAAAGAGATGAACCAGATAAATAAAGCTTATTATGAGGTAATGACGGAGGGTGACAAAACAGGTCAGCCTTTTACTTTCCCTATTCCAACTGTAAATATTACAGAAGATTTTGACTGGCATGGAGAAAACACAGATATTCTTTTTGAGAATACTGCAAAAATCGGTTCATCATATTTTCAAAACTTTGTAGGTTCTCAATATAAAAGAGATGAAAACGGAAAACTTGTTCCAAATGAAGAGGCATATAAGCCTGGACATGTAAGAAGTATGTGTTGTAGACTGCAACTTGATCTTCGTGAACTTCTAAAGCGTGGCGGCGGTCTATTTGGTAGTGCTGAGATGACTGGGAGCATAGGTGTAGTAACTATAAACATGGCTAGACTAGGTTTTCTATACAAGGGCGATCAAGAAGCACTTATGCTTCGTGTTGACCAACTTATGAATCATGCTAAATCTACTTTAGAGAAAAAACGTGTATTTGTTCAAGAGATGTATGACAGAGGGTTGTTTCCATATACTAAAAGATACCTTCCAGGCTTTAATAATCACTTCTCAACTATCGGTGTAAACGGGATGAATGAGATGATTAGAAACTTCACTTCAGATGCTTATGACATTAGCTCAGATGATGGTATGAAGTTTGCTATAGATATTTTAAATCATATGAGAGACAGAATGGTGGAGTTCCAAGAAGAAACAGGAAATCTTTACAACCTTGAAGCTACACCTGCTGAAGGTACTACATATAGATTTGCTAAAGAGGACAAGAAAAGATATGGCGACTCAATACTCCAAGCGGGAATGGGTGACAACATCTACTATACTAACTCTTCACAAATCCCGGTTGATTTAACTAACGATCCGTTTGAAGCACTAACGCTTCAAGATGATCTGCAGTGTAAATATACAGGCGGAACGGTTTTACATCTTTATATGCAAGAGAAACTTAGTTCAACAGAGGCATGTAGAAAGTTAGTCAAAAATGTTATATCTAATTTTAGACTTCCTTATATCACAGTTACACCTCTGTTTTCAGTGTGTCCAAAACATGGATATATTGCAGGAGAGCATGAATTCTGTCCAAAATGTGACGAAGAAATCTTACTAGAGGAGAATGTAACCCTAGAAGTTTCATAAAGCACTAAAGTGCGTTGGGCTTCCTGCCGAAGGCGTAGTGCCTTTGCTGGTGAAACCAAGCGTTAGCAAGACGATAAAAAAAGATGGTTAAATTAAATTAAGGAAAAACAAATGAGTAAAAATGAAGCATTAAGTCTGCATGCAGACAAAAGACAAAAATGTATTGTATATACAAGAGTTATGGGTTATCACAGACCTGTTGAGAGTTTTAATGTAGGGAAAACTGGTGAGCATAAACAGAGAAAACAATTCACTGAGTGCTAAAGTAATATATGATTACACCTCTTTTACACACCTAGACTATCCTAACCATCTAGCATGTATAGTATGGTTTAGTGGGTGTAATATGAGGTGTGATTACTGCTACAATAAAGATATTGTGTTTGCTAAAGACGGTAAATACAGTTATAACGACATTTTAGATTTTTTAAAAACCAGGCAAGGTCTTCTTGAGGCTGTTGTTTTATCTGGTGGTGAAGCGACTTCGCATAATTTGGTAGAATTTTGCCAAGAGATAAAAAAACTTGGATTTAAAATAAAGCTGGATACAAATGGAATAAACTACGCAAATATAAAAGAATTGCTAGAATTGGACCTGCTGGACTATATGGCACTTGATTATAAAGCTCCTCGTGATAAATTCACTCAAATCACACACTCAAACAAGTATGATGATTTTTTAAAAACACTGGATATGCTGATAGATGTCTCTATGGATTTTGAAGCAAGAACCACTATTCACGACAATTTATTAGATGTGGATGATGTTAATAAAATCATAAAAGAACTCAAAGACAGAGGCTACAACAAAAAATACTATCTACAAGGCTTCTTAGATACTGGAACAAATATAGCAAATATGGAAGCACCTACAAAAAGATTTAATAAGTCACTTTTAAGTGATGACTTAGAAATAGTTTGGAGATAGCAATACCCACTTATAGAGCTTAATCACTAACCTCTATATCTACACTAATCTCTTTTGAATCCCTGATAAGTTTTAATTTTGCACTCTCTTTGATAAATGCAAGTTCTGTTTTTAAATCAAATATACTTTTTACCGGTGCACCGTTAAAAGATACAATAATATCGTTTACTTTGATCTTAGCTTTTGTAGCGACTGACTTCTTTACAAGCTTGATTACCTTTAAATTTCCATCTGATTCAAGATAGACACCAAGTTTTTTTGCTTTTTGTGTTCTAATTGTTGATGGATAGAGTAAATAATCAGCAATACCCGACTCAGGACTTGTTAAATTAAGAGTAATAGTGTAGTCTGTGATTCCTCTTCTGTCTATTCTGCTTGGGATTCCATATCCATGCATTATATGGCCATTTCCAGCCAATACTGCCATAGAGTGCTCAGGATTTTTTTGCATATAATCAACTATATTTTTTGCCATTGATTCATCCCAAAGCAGCTGTGCATGGTAAAACTCATCAAAGTTTTTAAAGCTTTTGGATTGATGCATTGAATATATCAATCTTAGGTATTGTTTATACTTTTCATTAGAAAAATCAATTGAGCTAGGTACCTCAGTACGCTGTTTATCACTTAAAGCATCAAGACCTTTGCTTACAACTAATTTTGTTATCTCTCTGTCAATATTAATAGCTATAATCGGTATACGATTCTCTTTTGCAAATAGCATAATAGGTCTGTATAACTCATAATCATATTTCCATCGTTTAAAATACTCTGTCTTTGCAACCATCTCTTTTTCGTTTATCTTTCCTGCTATAAATGCATCAAGATACTTCTGAAACGGTTTTTGAAACATCTCCATACCAATAGATAGTTTTGGATTGTTTTTATACATTGCTTTAATAATTTTGAGTTGGTTTAGATGACTTGAGAACTCTGTATGCTTCTCACCAACAAACACAACCTTACTTTTTACTACATCTTCAAATATCTTACTAATTTTTTGAGCCTGTGGTTTTAATGCTAACGAACCACTGTTTATTTCGTATATGATACCTTTTTGAGAAGGCTTAATTGTTTTTTGAAAAACATCTCCATCTTTAAATACAGCGCTTGAGTATTTTCCAAGATGCTGAAGTTTATAAAAAATAGTTCTTGATAGTTTTTTCATATCAAAGACAGCAACAACTTTTGCGTTATTCAAAGGATTTTTAAATATTTCCATTTTTGCGTCACCTTCCATTTCAAAAGGTATAGAAATCTGATTTAACAGTGAATTTTTAGCACCTAAAATAAGAATATTATTGTTTTTAAGCTCCGCAAATGTTACTGTATCAGCATATTTAAAATTTTTATACACATGTTTCATATTTTCAAATTTTTTCTCATCTGCTCTGTCAATCACAGCAATAGCATTACCTTGAAGAACCTTTGAAATAACGGGAGGAACCTCTTTTACATGTAGCTTTCTAAAAATTTCATAACTATCATCAAAAATAATTTTTGTAGGCTCAATATCTAACTCAATGCGCAAATTTTTCTTACTTAAATCAATTTTAGTTGATAAACAATCTTCATCTGAGCAGATTGACATAGGAAGAAAACCTTTTTGCAGATTATTAATAATATCAAACTCAAGAACATATCTGTTTTCGAGATAACTCAATTTTATATTGTTGATTTTAAAATCCAATGCTCCTTTGCTATATACCCATGTTTTGAAAAAATCAAGCAGTTTTTCACCTGATACTTCTTCATATACTTCCCTTAGATTTTTATAAGTAGCAACTTTAAAAGGATATTTCTCAAGAAGTTTTTTAGTCCCTTTAGCAAATGCTTTTTCCCCTATTTTTTGCTCTAACATGTAAAAGAAGAGGGTCGCTTTACCATATCCAACAGCATTTTTACTCTCTTTTGTTTTACTGGTAAATTCAATAAGTGCGATTTCATTTGTATGATTCACATAAGAGTTATACTTTACTAACATCTCTTTTCTGTACTCATCCGCTCTATTGTTATTTT
Source organism: Sulfurimonas sp. (assembly GCA_030673275.1). Lineage (GTDB taxonomy): Bacteria > Campylobacterota > Campylobacteria > Campylobacterales > Sulfurimonadaceae > Sulfurimonas. The sequence continues at coordinate 643 of DAOVJL010000079.1, read as the reverse complement.
TAGCGTAAAGAAGGTCAGAATAGAATGTATTCATCCCCTCAACCCAGTTTCCAACATCCGGAGTGTATACATAGTTACCAAACCATTGATGTGCTATCTCATGTCCTAAGGAGTTATCTAAAACAAAATCTTTACCTATAATTTGTTTTCCTATTAAAGTATATGTCGGCATAGAGTACCCGGCAGGAAATGGTGTTTCTACAATTGAAAACTGTTTAAACGGTAAAAACCCAAACATCTCCTTATAAAGATTGAAGTACTCTTCACTCTTATCAAAATATTTTTTTGAAAGAGATGAATCATTTGGGTAAAAGTATGTTGAGAGTGTCATTCCATTGCCAGTTGTTTTAGAGTTAACGGTATAGTTTTTAGATGCTATTATATGAAGTCTATCTAACGGATAATCGAATATAAATTTTTTACCATCTTCTGTCTCTTCTATCTTGGTTGCTTCGGTAATGATTATAGCCTCTGAATTCGAAATGATTGTCTCATGTTTACACATAATATCAATTCTGGGATACCAAGCCTCAAGCAGTATAGCATCACCTTTTATAGACTTGAAACTGTAAGTGAATGTCATCTCTACATCTTTATCAACATCTTCTTTTACTATATATGGCGCATTTTTATCTACGCTAAG